>VBLV01000029.1:4467-10225 GCA_005879045.1 Methanobacteriota archaeon
CCCACGGCGCGGGGGGCACGAAGTCGATCGTCACGCCGGCGAACGGCTTGACTCGACTCAAATCGACCGACGTGAAACGCTGGAGGAGTTCGGGCGCCCGCGGACCTTGGAGCGCCAGGCAGAGCCGCTCCGTCGTGCGGTCCGTGAGGACGACGTTCGTGCTTGCACGCGTCTTGAGCCACGACCACACCGCGTCGCGTGGACCCGCATTGCACACGAGCAGAAAGCGGTCCGAAGCGAGGCACGTGACGATCACATCGTCGAGGATCGTCCCGTCTTGGCTCAGGAGATGTGTATATCGCGCCTTGCCGGGCGACGTCGGCACATCGTTAGCACTCAGATGATCCAGGAAAGCGTGCGCCGACGGACCCTCGACGAAGATCTTGCCCATGTGACTGACGTCGAAAAGGCCGACGGCCTGGCGGACCGTGAGATGTTCGTCGACGATGCCGGAATATTGCAAGGGCATCTCCCATCCGCCGAACTCGATGAACCGCGCGCCCGCGGCCCGATGCCATTCGTAGAGCGGAGTGCGCGACGCCACGCGTGACGGCAACGCGCGCGTCGATGAAAGCCTTCGCTGCGAGCAAAGCTTATGCAGGCCCCCCTCATAGTCCGCGGCTACCATGGGCCTGTTCCGGGAACTCCGCTATGAGCTGAGCTCCCTCATCTTCGGCTTGGGGATCCTTGCGATGATTTTCTCGCTCACGCAATACCTGATCCCGACCCAGAGCCCGGACTGGCTCCAGTCGATCCATCGTGCGGTGGGCAACTACGTCGTATGGGAGGCGTTCTTGGGTTTCCTCGCGGTCCTCGGCGGCGGATTCTACTTCGTCGACACGATTCGAAAGGAGCGGGAGTTCGAGCGACTCATCTCGACGCCCTCGAAAGAGGTGTTCGTCAAGAACATGGGGCGGATCGAGGAGCTCACGTACGACCATCTGCCGTCCGCGTACGAACGGCGGTTCCTCGACAAGAAACGGGAGTTTCGGATCAAGAGCTAATCATTCGAGCGTGCGGGCGAGCAGGACCCGTCCGAGGCGTTCGACCGTTTCGCGGTCGCGCGGTCGGCAGCGCACGACGACCTCGATCCGATCCGGCGTGTGGACCGCCGACACGACTTCCGTGTGTTCGTAGAGCCAGTGGAGTTTGCCGCCAGCCTCCGCATCTTGGGCGAGGACGAGATGGACCTCGATCGGGTATGCGAAGGCGCGGGCGATAATGTCCCGCAGCTCGTCGAGTCCCCGTCCGGTCCGCGTGGAAATCGCGATGGGCGTCCGATGGAATTCCGATTCGCCGAGCACCTGGGCCTTCGCGGCGATCTGACTTTCGGGGAGGAGGTCGGCTTTCGTCAGGACGGGCCGCACCGAATCCGCGGAGACTTTCGGGAACAGGGTGCGCGCGGCCAGGCGGACCTTGCGAAGGATCTCGTCTTCGGAATCGGAGACGTCCACGAGGAGGAGGACCAAGTCCGCTTGGAGGATCTCCTCCAGGGTGGCGTTGAACGCCTCGACCATCCAGAACGGCACGCCGTCGACGAAGCCGATCGTGTCCGTCAGCAAGATGCGCTTCCGCGTCCCCGTGAGACTTCGGGTCGTCGTCGACAAGGTGGAGAACATTCGGTCGTCGACGAGGACTCGCTCGTCTGCGAGGACGTTCAGGAGCGACGACCTGCCCGCGTTCGCGTATCCGGCGAGGGCGACGAGATGGTATCCGCGTTCCTTGCGCACGGACCGGCGCACGGCCCGCTCCCGTCGAATCGACTCGAGCTCGTCCCGGATCTTCTTGATCCGCCGCTTCACCGTTTCGTAGTACGCGTCGACGCGGAGCTCGCCGCCCGCCATGAACCCGGGCCGCTCTCCGACGTCGGCTTCATGGATCCATTCTCGGAGGAGGGGCACCTCGTACTGAAGGAGCGCGAGCTCGACCTGGAGTTTTCCCTCCCGACTCGACGCGCGTTGCGCGAAGAGTTCCAGCAAGACCCGCAGACGGTCGTAGCATTCCACGCCGAGATCGCGTTCGAGCTGGTAGTGCATCGTGGGCCGGAGCTCGCCGTTGAACACGACCGCGTCGATCCCGCCGCCGTCGACGCGGGCCTGGACCTCGTCGAGTTTTCCGCGACCCACGAACGTGCGGCTGTCGGGACGATCCCGGCGCTGGATAATCGTATCGACGATCCGATGGCCCGCGGACGCCAACAGGGCCGAGATTTCCCCCACGTCCGCCGTGAGGGACACGAGGAGGACGTCCAACGCGCATCCGAAGGGGCCGGCCCGCACATGAACGTTTCCAGTGGAAATCGAGGGGTGGGGCCATCCCGGCATCCGCACCCTAATGGCGCGTTAACCTTAAGTAAGGTTAACCGGATATCGGGGCCGTGCAGATCGGTTGTGGCGTGACGACGAAAGCGATCCGCGGACGGCCCTACCTGTATTTCTGGCATTACGAGGAGCGCGGCGGTCGCCGGGTCCAGGCGTTTCGGTATCTCGGGGCCGCGCGGTCCGAGGCAGCGCGCCAAAAGCTCACCGAAGCACTCGACGCGTACCTCGAGCGTGTCACCGCGGAGGTCCGGCGGAAGCGGGCCGAGGTCCTCGCGCGGGCCTTGCCGCCGTGACGCGAAGCCCTTATCGCCGGCCGAGGCCATCGGAATCCGGATCATGCAGGTGCAGGTGAGGCTCTTCGCCACGTACCGCGAGATCGTCGGCGCGGGGCAACTCGCATGGACGTTGCGGGACGGAACGACGGTGGGCCAGCTCGTGGAGGCGGTCCTCGCGAAGTACCCGCGGCTCGTCGGTCACGGGAACCACATGCTCCTCGCGGTGAACCACGAGGTCGTCCGGCCCGACAGCGTCTTGATGGAAGGGGACGAGGTCGCCCTCTTGCCCCCGGTGAGCGGAGGCGCATGATGATCGAGATCCAACGCGCCCGGATCGACATCAAGGCGGTCGTGAGCAGCGTGCGCCGCGACGATGCGGGGGCCATCGTCGTCTTCCTCGGATCAGTCCGCTCGGATCCCGAGGTGCAAGCCCTCGACTACGAGGTCTACAAGCCGATGGCGTTGCGAACCCTGACGGAGCTCGTCGAACGGGCGAAGGAGAAGTTCGGCGCGCTCGAGATGTCGATCGTCCACCGCGTGGGCCGCGTCCCGGTCGGCGGGGATTCCGTCGTCCTCGCGTGCGCCGCGGCCCATCGGTCCGAGGCGTTCGCCGCATGCGCCTGGGCGATGGACGAGGTCAAACGCATCGTCCCGATCTGGAAGACCGAGGCCGGCCCTCGAACGCCTCGCAGCCGTCGCGGCCGGAAGGTTCCCTGAGAAATACGGCCGGGGTCGCTCGGACCCCGCGCCACGATCCCCCGCGAGGGGGTAAAGGGTTTTCAGTCCCGCGACGTGTCTAGAAAATCGACACAAAGTCTTCGAGCGACTGCAGGGCAGTGCATGCGGCCCGGTCGTAGAACCGGTACCAGTTCGCCCCATGGACCCGAGCTTGGTCCGGAATGTGGTCGTTCTCATGCACGCACTTGTCATGCTTCGGTCCCTGGCTCGCTTTCGCAGGAGACGTTGGCGGGGTGCTCGGCGTGGTGCCGGTCCCCGGGTTTCCGGTGTCCGTGCCGGGCTCGTTGACGGCGACGCTCGACGTTGTCGCCTTGGGCCGGAACGTGTAGGCGGCGAACGCCGCCCCCACGATCACGGCGATGAGCACGGCCACCGCTGTCTTTCGCCGTATCATGTTTCGCCTCTCCTTTTCTCCTTCGCGTATCGTGTCGCGCAGGTCGCGATGGCGCGGCGAGAGGATTGTTTCCAGGAGGCCGCGAGGCGGTCTCCTTTCCCATCCCGTCGTGCGCGCATCCCATCCGCACGCAGCCCAGAGGACGCCCTCGCATCGTAGATAACCCTTTTCGCGTCCGACATCGAGACTTGACAAAGGCCTCGTGCGCGCGCGTGGCGCGGCCCTTATTTTCGAGATGGCCTGCGTCGGTGCGTTGACAAAGCCCGCACGATGAAATACCGCGGGAGGCGTTTCCGCTCATGATGGCGAAGATGGTCGACATCGGGAGGAAGCCGGACGTGCGCCGCCGCGCGGTCGCGACCGGGTTGATTCATCTCAAGCCGGCGACGATTCGCGCGATCCGTGCGAGACACGTCGAAAAAGGTGACCCGCTTCCCACGGCCGAGATCGCCGGGCTCCAGGCGATGAAAGCGGTTTGGCAAGTCCTTCCGCACACCCATCCGATTCCGATTACCGCGGCGAGCGTCACCTTCAACGTACGATCAGACCGGATCGCCGTGACGACGAGCGTCGAAGCGACCTACAAGACGGGCGTCGAGATGGAGGCGCTCTATGGAGTTGTCGTCGCCTTGCTCACGGTATGGGACATGGTGAAGTCGCTCGAGAAAGATAGGCGGGGACAGTATCCGCAGGCTCGAATCGAAGGTATCCATGTCGTCGCGAAGATCAAGGGCCGCCGGATCAAACGGTAGGCCTTTGAATCCTTTCGTCCATCTCGGGCGGGGAATTAACTATGGCGGAGGAGCGACGAATTTCGATGGGCGAAGTGCGCAAGACGATTGCCACATCGCTGGGAACGGCGTTTGGATTCGTGATCGCGCTCGTTTGGAGCAATGTGGTCCTGGGCGGACTCGCCCTCACCGGGGCTCCGCTGACCGCCCCGAAGGATGCGATGGGCCTAGTCTACGGGATTGTGACCGCCCTCGTTCTCACTATTTTCATGATCGTCTTGATCATTGTCATTGGTCGGTGGGGCGGCAAAGAGTAGGGCGAAGCCCTTTTATCGCGACGGTGGCATGGAATCCGGCTCATGAAGGTCGTGGTCCTCGATGGCTACGTCGACGAGCCGTCGAACTTCGGCGTGCCGCCGTACATCTCGCCGTATCCACGATACGTGACCGGCGCGGTCCGTGACGCCGGCCATTCGCCGGAGTATGTGACCATCGACCAAGCCCGTGCGGGCCACTCACTGAGTGGCGACCTCCTCGTCCTCATCTCAGGCCCCATCGTACCGGGCAAGTACCTCCGCAGCTTGCCGATTAGCGAGAAAGAAGTCGTCCATCATGCAAGCGCCTTCGAAGGTCCGCGAGTGTTCGGGGGACCGCTCGCGCGATTCCGCTATTACGACGAGGCGCTCGTCGAGCCGTTCGACTGGGTCGCGGTGCGCGATGTCGACGTGGCGGTGTACGATCACCTGACGACGGGAGACTGGACGAATCGCGATCGCACGATGGAGGAGTGGGACCGTTGGGCCCTGCTCGGTGCGGACGTCGTCCGATCTCATCCCGACTTCCCGGACCCGTTGATGGTCGAACTCGACACCTCGAAAGGCTGTGTGCGATACGTCAACAAGGGCTGCTCGTTCTGCATCGAGCCGATGTATGGAAAGCCGAAGTTCCGACCGGTAGCCGGCGTCCTCCGAGAGGTCCGTCGTCTCGCGGAGCTCGGAGCGGTGAATTTCCGCCTCGGAGGCCAAGCGGACTTCTTCAGCTTTCAAGCGCTCGGTTTGGGAACCTCGCCGACCCCGCAAATCAATGTGCCCGCGATTCGCGAGCTCCTGGAAGGAATTCGAACGGCGGCGCCGGACCTGAAGATCTTGCACACGGACAACGGCGATCCGGCGATGATGATCGCGCATCCCGAGGAGGCCATGGCGGCAATGCGGGACCTCGTGGCCTTCGCCACGCCGGGCACCAGCCTCTCCTTCGGCCTCGAGTCGGCGGATCCACGCGTCACTGAAGCGAACAACC
>VBLV01000309.1:0-546 GCA_005879045.1 Methanobacteriota archaeon
CTGGCCCGGCGTGTCGATCAGGTTGTAGTTCGTCTCAAAGGTCTCCAGAACGTCCGCGAGCTCCTTGGCGTTCATCGCGGCCATGTCCGCCGCGGCGACTTGCGCGCCGTTCGGCCCGAGGCCTTGTTCCGCCATGACCTCCTCCAGGTTGACGTAGTCCCGCACGTCGAGGTCCGGGGAGTACAGCAAGGCCTCGGCCCCCGGATCGAGGTTCACGGTGACACAGTCGAGGCCTTGGGAGTTCATCCAGAGCTGGAACGCGTAGACCATCGTGGACTTCCCGGATCCGGCGGTGCCGAGGAAGTACAAGTTGCGGGCCATGGACGGGCGGAGTACGAGATCGAACGAGATGAAGGTTCGCGAAGTGTGATGCTGGCGCTCCCGAAGGCGTGACGGAAGCCAAACTCAAATGAAGAAGATTGACCTCAAGCTGACGCGACGAGCTTACCAGCAGTGAAGGACCGGAGGGGGAACACATGAGGAAACTTGTGGTCGGCACATTTCTGACGATGGACGGGGTGATGCAGGCGCCGGGCGGGCCGGATG
>VBLV01000309.1:607-1137 GCA_005879045.1 Methanobacteriota archaeon
GAAGCTCATCGTCGAGCAGACGCTGCAATCCGACTCCCTGCTGCTCGGCCGCCGGACATACGAGATCTTCGCTGCACACTGGCCGCGCGTCACGGATCCGAACGACCCCGTGGCGGCCAAGCTGAACAGCATGCAGAAGTACGTCGCCTCGCGAACGCTTCACAGGGTGGAATGGCACAACTCCACGCTGCTGCCCGGGGACGCCGCAGGGGCCGTCGCGCGGCTCAAAGGACAAGCCGGAGGCGAAGTTCACGTGACCGGCAGCTCCAACCTGATCCAGTCGTTGTTGAAGCACGACCTCGTCGATGAGTTCCGCCTGTGGGTCTTTCCGGTCATCATTGGCTCTGGCAAGCGGCTGTTCGGCGACGGGGCCATACCGGGTGCGTTCCGCCTTGCGGATGTCAAGGCATCGAGCACGGGCGTCGCCATCCAACGATACGAACGGGCGGGCCAGCTCGAGCACGGCTCCTTCGAGGTAGATCAGCGAGGTCGCTCTTCGGCGCTGTGGGAAGACAAACCGTGAGTCGCCA
>VBLV01000309.1:1228-1702 GCA_005879045.1 Methanobacteriota archaeon
GGCGGGCCCATCCCCGCGGCTTCCGCTTCCGGCCCCCCGATCAGCGGCCTCATTCGTACCAGGGCGGCGGTATCGCAGCGGTCGACGAGCCCCTTTGGTACCCGAAGACGGTCAGAGTCGCAACGAAAGTTTTTCCGCTCAAATCGTATCGTTGAGAGCCTGCAGCAACCGCAGTCCGTGGAGTATGGCCAATCTCATTCCTGAGTCGTTTCAGTCGATCGAACTCCTCGTGTGGCTCGGTGTTGGCATCATCGGTGCAGCACTCGCGGGACTGGTTGCTGGGGTCATCCCAGAAAGGCGCCAACAGAACGTAGGCTCGGGGACGATCGCGGGTTTGGTCACCGCCGCGATCATTCTGCTCGTTTCCAATCCAGACGGAGGCAGGTGGTGGGTTCTGCGGGCAGCGATGGGATCCGTGATGGGCGCGGGTGCAGGAGCGGTCGTCGCGTGGCTGTTTGAGAAGATTCTCGAGGA
>VBLV01000309.1:1772-1969 GCA_005879045.1 Methanobacteriota archaeon
GGTCGACTATGGACGGGCATCAGGTAGTCGAGACTCCGTGCCTCGCTCTTCGGCCAGCTTTTGGATTTTCATTGCTTCAGCGATGAGCGTCCGCACGATCGCTGACCGCGATGTGCGATGGAGTCGTGCCAACCGACTCAAGTTTCTCCATGTCGGGCGATCAAGAGTCAGTTGGTGCGCACGTTGACGCTCACTCG
>VBLV01000078.1 GCA_005879045.1 Methanobacteriota archaeon
ATCTGCTGGAACACGAACGCCGACAGGATCACCATCGCGATCGAAAAGACGATGAGGACCCCCGCCGCCGCTCCCGCGCTGAGGTCGGTCACGTAATCCTTGAGCGGGCCGATCGCAACGACGTCCTTCAGGATCGTCTGCAAGTAGTGGATCACGCTGAGCTTCCGCACGTCTCCGGGGATCGAGCCGACGCCCGATTCCCAAACGAAGCCGATCAGCAAGCCGACCGCCAGCGGCCGCCGGACCATAACGGAGATGAACAGGAACAGCGCGCCGTAGGCAGCCGTGCCAAGAATCGTCGTGGCCAGGAAACCCCAGAGCACGTCGGCGTCCGCAGTGAATCCAAGGCCTCTGTAAGCCTCCGTCA
Organism: Methanobacteriota archaeon; assembly: GCA_005879045.1. Classification (GTDB taxonomy): domain Archaea; phylum Thermoplasmatota; class Thermoplasmata; order RBG-16-68-12; family RBG-16-68-12; genus RBG-16-68-12. The sequence continues at coordinate 368 of VBLV01000078.1, forward strand.
CACCATAGGCAAGGACGACCGGTGGCACAAGAAGAGGCAAGACCGCGATCAGGTAGCCGACGTACTTGTAGGCCACCAGGGCGGGCTTCGAAATCGGACGCGTCAGGAGGAACGGAAGCGTGTTGTCGTCAATCTCCTCGCGGATCAGCGCCGTCGCATTCACCAAAGTGACGAAGATTAGGACGACTTGGAGGTACAGCGGGACCATGAAGCGCTGGAACAGGATGATGTCGAACGACTCGATGCGGGCGCCGGCCAGGGAGAGCGTCAAGATGAGCGGGAAGGCCGCGAGGAGGGCGGTCGCGATGACGCGGCGCGTCCCCAGGAGGTACCGGAGGGTCAGGCTCGTGACGACCCACGCCTTCCGGAAGGATTCCGTCCACTCCATTCGATCACCCGACGAGATACCGGAACACCGCGTCGAGACTGTCATCCGGACTCTCGAGCCCTTGGACCTCGAGCTTCGTGTCCGCGACGATCTGAGGGAGCTCTCGGTAGAACGCGTCCGGCTTTCGGGTGCGCACGAGCAGCATATCGGCCGACGGGAATTCGAAGGAGACGACGTGATCCATCCGGGCGAGGGCCTGGGCAAGTTGCCGCGGTTTCGACGTCTCGATTCGCACGGCATGCGGGTGTTCGTCGATGAGCGCGCGAATCGCGTGGATGTCGCCCGCCGCAATCGCTTTCCCGTTGTGAATCAACACGATGTTGTTCGTGACGCGCTCGATCTCATAGAGGACGTGGGTCGACATGACCACGTGGCCGCCGTCGCGGGCGAAGTCGGAGATCGTCCGCAGGATGTGGACTCGTCCTGCGGGGTCCGCCCCGGAGAGAGGCTCGTCGAGGATCAGGATCTCCGGGTGGTGGGCGAGGGCCTGTGCAAGTTTCGCGCGCTGGCGCATCCCGCGACTGTATCCGCGGGTGGGTCGGTGCGCCGCACTAGAGAGGCCGACGACCTTCAGGGCCGCCGTGGCCTCCTGGCGGGCCTTCGCCGGAGGCATCCCATCGAGCCGCAACAGGGTCTCGACGAATTGCTGTCCCGTCAGCCATCCGTAGAGCTGATTCTGTTCCGGACAGTAGCCGAGACGCCGCTTAAGGGAGACGTTGTTCCACGGGTCCTCGCCGAGCAGCGTGATCTTGCCTTGGTCCGAATGGAGTTGCCCGATGAGGAGCTTGAACAACGTGGTCTTGCCCGCGCCGTTCGGCCCTACGAGGCCGGTGATCCCTTTGCCGAAGGAAGCGGTGAATGCGTTGAGGCCGAGCACCTCGCCGTACCACTTCGAGACGGCCGCTGCTTCCACGACGCCACTCACCCGGTGATCACCTCAACCGCTTTCATCCGAACGTACGTCAAGAGAGCCGCGAGAACCGTCACACCGAGCAGAATCGCGAGGGCTGCCGGCCAGTCGATTCCGGCGCCCGCGGCGCCGAATCCGGCGCTCGCAACGGCCAGGTAGTCATTCCAGGGCGATGCGTACAGAATCGACGGATTCTGGATTTGATTGGCCAGGACCGTAGCCGGAAGCGTCAGCCCGAAATTCACGGCGAAGACGCCGGCCGCGGCGATCCCTTTTCGGCGGGTGAGGCTCGAAAGGAACAACGTGATGGCGGTGTAGAAGAGGGTGAGAAGTCCACCGATTACCAGCGAGATGCCCATCGCTTCCACCGCGATCGTCCAGGAGACCAGGCGGAGCAGCGCGGCGACCAAGGCCGTCAGGAGGAGCGGCACGATCGTCACCATCGACACAAGGGGAGCGAGAATCGCCGCTTTCGCGAGAAGGTAATCCGTCTGGGTGATCGGCCGGCTCAAGTAGAGTGTGAAGGCCATCGATTGCATGTCGTCCGCGATGAGGCCCGCGCCGATGACAGCCGCCATCAAGGAGACGAAGAACAGGACGAACCCGTTCGATGCGGGCACGGCGAAGAAGCTGAGGTCGCTAGCCTGGCCCGGGATGAAAAGCGGCGCGAAGAACAGAAGGACGATCGACGTGATCGTCGTGAAGGCGGCCCCGATCGCGGTGACGACGATCGCCGCCGGACGCCGGAACTCTTTCTGGAGTCCGGTCGCGATGATGGCCCGGACCCGTTCCCGCCGGCCGAGGAGGGGGAGCTCGAGCCGCTTGTATGTCGGGAGAGAGATCGACATCTATGCACCTCGCTTCTCCGTCCGGGCGACCAGCTCCAGGAACAGCTCCTCAAGGCTCCGGATCTCCTTGCCCATGTACCGGACCTCGGCTCCGAGTACCTTGGCGGTCTCGAAGACGGCGGACTCCAGTCCCGGCTTGCGGGCCACGTGCAATCCCGTGGCCCCCGCGTCCGCTTCGAAGCCCGCCTCCTTGAGCAGCCGCGCGAACGCAGCTTGGTCCCCGCGGACGTCGATGCGCAGGCGGTCCGTCGAGCCGGTCAGGAGGTGGCTGAGCTCACCGGCGGCGATCTGATGGCCGCCGTCGAGGATCACCACGTACTTGCAGATCGTCTCGACGTCCGGGAGGAGGTGGCTCGACAGGAGCACGTTGCGGCCGGGCGACTTTGCGATCGTCCGCACGAGGTCGAGCATCTCCGTCCTGCCGCGCGGGTCCAAGCCGGTCGTGGGCTCGTCGAAGATGTACAGCTGCGGGTCGTGGACCATCGATTGCGCGAGCTTGATCTTCTGTTTCATGCCGGTCGAGTACTCCGCGATCTTTCGGTACCGTTCCTCCTCGACGCCGACGAACTGAAGGACGTCGTGGGAACGGCTCATCGCGGTGTCCCGGTCCAGTCCGCTGATCCGCCCCATGTACGAGACGAGTCCGACCCCGGTCATGTCGGGGACCAGGCAGTCGTGCTCCGGCATGTACCCGATCCGCTCCCGTACCGGCACGCCGTCCCCGATGTCGCGTCCGAGGACCTTCGCGGTCCCGGCCGTGGGCTGCAACAAACTGAGGAGGAGCCGGAGGAACGTCGTCTTCCCGGCCCCGTTGGGTCCGACGAGCCCGATCGCGCCGTCCGGGATCTTGACCGTGAGATCGTCCACCGCACGGACGTCGCCGAAGACCTTCGTCAGCCCGGCAGTCTCAACGAGCACCATGATTCCCTCCGTTTTCGTGGCTGTCCGCGGTGGGCGGATTGCGTGGCGAAGCGCGTCCTTGGATTCGAGCTTTGCGGCGCCGCCACCAGAGGAATGCCAGCAGGAGGGCGACTGCTACGGGCACCGCGACAATCAGCCCGATCTGAATCACGCTGAGGCCGGAGGGCGGACCCGCGCCGTACGAGTACGACCGAAGACGCATCTCCGCCGCGGGGGTGCCGTTCTGGTAGGCCACACGCTTCACGTAGAATCCGACGTCGTTCGAGAAGTATGCGGTCTCGTTGCCGCCACCCGAGAGACCCATGGGAATCCCCGGGAAATTGGTCAGCGTCTGATTGAGTTTGTATGCGGCGAAGGTGCCGCGTTCGACCGTTACGTTATCGCGGGCGAGTACCTCCCGACGCCACATCGTCGAGACATTCGTCTCGTTCTGCGAACTCATCGTCCGGCTGAGGACGCTGAACGTGGAGTTCACCTCGGCATGCGTCACCAATTGAGTCGTCGCATTCTGGCCGACATCGAGATCGAACGGCGGGACTGTCGCCACGGAGGTCGTCGCATTGAGGCGGAGGTCGGCGACGAGCGGCGTCGTTATGAAACCGAATGTGACATCGGCATGGTACGAGAACGTGCCACGGGACTCGATGGGGAGGTACGCCTGATCCTCCCAGAATTCGGTCGAGGACGTCGTGAAGCTCCCCTGGGCTACAGCGGTCCCCCCTCCGCCCGGAACCGAGAACGTCCCGTTCAGGAACCCTGTCGCCCGGCTATCGACGCGGATGGCAGAAATCGACGCATTCCCCGCGAGGACAGTGGCCGGTCCGATGACGTTGACGTACACGAACCCGACGAGCCCAAATTGAAACGTCCCTTGGCTGGCGTTGAATCCCGGGAAGGTGCCCAGGGAGGCGTCGAGGACATAGACCCATTGATCGCCGGGCCCGTACGTCGGCTTGTGCAAGGCCGCTCGGGATGAAACGGAGGCCGCCCAGACCGCCGCGGCTAGCACGAACAGGACGACGATGCTCGAAACGCCACGACTCAGCCGAGTCACCGCCGTCCTTCCGGCGTGCCGATAGGACCCCTTTGATAAAGCGTTTGCCGGGGCAACCCGACGCGTCTACGAAGGAAGTCAGGGTACTGGCTCCTCTTTTGCGACTTCCCGGTCTCGCAGCTCGCGGCGCAGCACCTTGCCGACGAGGGACTTTGGCAGATTCGTCGCAAACTCGACCTGTTTCGGGACTTTGAAGGGTGCGAGGCGCTCTTTGCAAAATGCGATGATGTCCGCTTCGCTCGCAGTCGTTCCACCCTTGAGGACGACGAACGCCTTCACGCTCTCCCCGCGGTACGGGTCTGGGACGCCGACCGCGGCGGCTTCGGCGACGGCGGGATGCGTGAAGAGGACCTCCTCGACCTCGCGCGGATAGACGTTGTACCCGGAGCAGAGGATGATGTCTTTCTTCCGGTCGACGATCGCGAAGTAGCCGTCCGCGTCCATCGTCGCGAGGTCGCCGGTCAGGAGCCATCCGTCCCGGAGGACTGCCGCAGTCTCTTCGGGTCGGTTCCAATAGCCCTTCATCACCTGAGGACCGCGAACCGCGAGTTCGCCGAGCCTGCCTCCCGGGACTTCCCGCGATGCGTCG
>VBLV01000079.1 GCA_005879045.1 Methanobacteriota archaeon
CCGTTCCACGTCGTCCCGCGTCGCATGTCGGCACGAGGAGAAGTACGGCGGGATCGTCTGCGGCTCGCTGAGCTTCTTCGTCTCCCGGTCCACGAGCTGGATCATCCGGAGTTTCGCCTTGCTGTAGAAGATCGGGCCTCCATACCCCTCGTGCGTCTCCGGTCGTGGCACGATGACGTCCGCAATCGTCGAGCCGGCGAGCTGGTCCGCGATGTCGCTCTCTTCGTTCAGGACGTCCTCGACGAGGCAGTAAAAGTCGTACCGTGCGCCCTCGACGATGACGGGGAACGCGATCTTCAGTTCCTCCGGGTTCCCGAGCTGGAGCTTCGCGACGAGGCCGTCGATCACCGATGCGGCGACGATCTCCCCGATCTTCATCGCAGGTCCCTCGCAACCTTGTCCAGGTACTCGTGGAACGCGCTCCGCTTCCGGCCCTCGACCTGCGTGAGCCCGTCCAGGATCGTGCGCACGTCGAGTCCCATCCGGAGTGCCATCTTCATCACGCTCTCCTGGTACACGGGCTTGAGCTGGCGGACGGTGACGGCCATTCGGTGCGCCTCGATCAGAGGCCACGGATACCCGACCGACACGAGGCTCTTGCCGAAGGACGAGAGTTGGCCGAACGCCTCGTCCGGACGGTCGCGGAACGTCCCGAGATCCACCCGGAACCACTTCCTCGCCCGTGGATGCAATCGGGCATAATAGATGTCCCCGTACAGGAGGCCCTCCTTCTCCGTCTCCGCGGCTTTCGGGGCCCGAGCGTATGCGAGGGCGTCGTGAGGCAGCCGGTCCTGACACCGGGCCATCAGCTCCTCGTCCGTCAGGACGTGCCCGAACGCGTGGAGCTGACTGTCCTTCGAGATGCCGACCAGGAGGTGCCCGCGCTTCTCGCACACCTCGACGAGTCGCTCCATCACCGAGAACTGCTTCGGGAATTCCGAGAGCGTCCCGTCGACCGCGACGATGCAATCCTCGAGGTCGTCCGCGAAGTTGATCGCCGTCTGGCCTTCGATCAAGCGGCGGTATTCGTTCACCATGTCCCGCGGCTGTTCCTCGCGCCGCTCTTTCGTGAACTCGAAGAGGGACCGGTGGAGTTCGTCCTGGGTCGCGACGAACTCCGCGAACGTCGACACCCCGACCATGCGCTGCACGAGCCGCCAGTCCTTCCGCCGGAAGGCCGTCCCGTCGAACGCGTACCGCAAGAGGCCGACGGAGATCAGCGCGAGCCACCAGCTCGAGAGGTTGAGGAGGAAAGAATACGAGCCGTCGACCGCGATCATGTCCTTCGCGGTGTCGGCACATCGGAACGTGTGTAACTCCGGGACTTCCTCCGGCGGGAGCGGGACGTCCCGGTGATGCTTCACGAGCAGCTCGAGTTCCCGTCGCATGTCGTCGACGTAGCTGACGCGGGCCCGCCCCGGGTCCGGTGCACCCTCCGCGTCATCCCTTGGGACCAGAGGGCAACCCTCAAGCGCCAAAGAGGACGCGAGACGGCATATAAGCATGTCGAACACCCCTGCAACACTACGAAAGCTCGGTGTGCGACGAATCGGGCACCCTTTACCGGCGCAACAAAGGAGGGGTAGGGTGAGGTCAAGGCCGATCACTTAGGACAGGACTTCCGCCTTCGACTCCTGGTTCGGCGTCATCGTCACCCGGATTCGACCGGGGAACCGCTCCGCGATCTCCGCGAGGTGCGTGATCAGGATCACCTTCTCGAAGACCTCGCCCATCCGGAGGAGCTTCTGAACGAAGAGTTCCCGCGAGATTTCCGTGTCGAGGGATCCGAGGTCGCCTTCGTCGATGAACAACGTCTTCATGCGACCGAAGGTGCGGCCGATCTGTGGCATCGAGGCGAGTTCCCGGGCGATCGCGAAGCGCAGCGCCGCGTTGATCTGCGTCTTCTCGCCCCCGCTGAACTCCGCGACATCGTGCCACTCGCTGTCGACTCCTTGGACGAGGATCCGGATCCCGTGACCCCGACCCTCTTCGTACGTCTCCAAGCGGATTCGACCGAACCGACCGTCCGTGAGCTCGGACAGGTTCTTTGAGGCCTCGATCTCCAGTTCCGGCAGGAGCTGATCGACCGCGTACATCACGACGCCGCGCTTGTGGAACACGCGATTCACGAGGACATCGTAGATTTCGAGTTCCCCGCGGAGCGCCTCTCGTTGTCGCTCGGACTCCTTCAGCCTCATCGCGTCCGCTTCGAGACCGGCGATTTGTTCCTTCAGCGTCGTGGCCTGTCCCTCCAGGAGATGCCACGCCTTCCGCTCCGCATCGAGTTCTCCCTGCAAGGTCTCGATCCTCGCCTTCGCAGTGCCGAATGCCTCCTCCGAGGATCGGAGTCCCGCGAGTTCCGATTCGAGGACCGTGCGCTCGGTCTCGAGTGACTGGCGTTGCATCGCAAGGTCCGCGAGCCGCGCGCTCACGTCACCGACCTGCCGCAACAGGATCGTGAGTTCATCGAGCCGCTTCCTCTTCCCGGCTTTTTCAAGGACGGATTGGCCGACGAGTTCCAACCGCTTCTCGTTCATTTCCGTGAACGGGACCGCATCGAGTTGGCGCAATGCCTCGATCTTCGCGTCGTCGAGGGGCTGAAGGAGCCGATGGCTGTCGTCCGCCTCCCGTCGAAGGTCGTCTTTCAGCTGCTCGAGCTGCCGCTTGTACTCGGTGAGGACGAACGAGTCCTGGTCGATCGAAGCGACCTTCTCGTGGACCCGGAAGAGGGCCTTCTCCGCACGGGCCTGTTCCTCGCTCAGTTCCCGGACCAAGTCGGCACGGTCCGCGAGCCATTCGAGCTCCCGCGCGATTCTCGTCACGCGCTCTTCGAGTCGCCCCTCGTCTCGGAGGGAGCTGAACGCGGTCTCGCGGTCGACGTCAGTCCGGAGCGAGGCGATCTTGCGATGGAGTTCGTCGATCCGGTCCTTGGTCTCGTCGCGTCGCTTCTCGTGCTCGTGCTTGGCGAGGTCGAACTCCCGCCCCGCGGCGCGAGCGGCCGTCTCGCGCTGCTGGTGATCCGCTTTCGTTTCCTTCAGGCGGTCCAGTTCCTCCCGCAGGCGGTCGAGGTCTTCGATTTCATTCTCGAGGGCGGCTCGTTCCGGCTCGAGTTTCGCGGCGATCTGGCCTCGGTCTCGGAGTTCCGCCTCGCGGGCCTCGAGCGCCCGAAGCCGGGTCGACCGGTCCTCGAGAGCCGCCGACGACCGAACCCATCTTTCGTGCTTCGCCTCGAGGTCCTTCAGCTCCCGGGAGCCGGCTTCGAGGGTGGTCTGGAGTTGCGCGACCCGCGCTCCGCGCTCTTTGCGCTCTTGGTCCAAGCTTTCCAATTGCTGTCGCAAGGCGGGGAGGCGACCAAGCGCTTCTTCCCGCGCGGCGATCTCGGCCTCCTTGGCTTGGATGTCGGCCTTGACGGTCGTGAATCGTTCCTTCGCCCGCTCCAAGGCCTGTTCGAAGATCTCGAGACGGAAGAGTTTCTGAAACACCGCGAGCCGTTGCGCTCCACTCGCGGCCCCGAGCTCCTTCATCTCCTCCTGACGGACGAAGGTGGAGTTCCGGAATCCGTCGTAGTCGAGGCCGACGACGTCGCGGATCGTCCGCTCTTTGTCCGGGATTGTCCCCTGTACCGCCTCTCCGTCCCGGGTGACCTCGAGGTACGATTCTTTCTTCGTCGTGAAGCCCCGGGTGATTTCCCAGCGCTCGTCTCCCTGGCGGAAGGCCACGCGGACGTATCCGTTCGGACGGCACACGTCCGCGAGTTTCACGCTCTGGATGTCCGTCCGGGTCGTCTTGCCGTACAAGGCGAACGTGATGGCGTCCAAGATCGACGATTTCCCGGCGCCGGTGCGACCTGTGATGACCGTGTATTTCTCCGGAAACCGGAGCGGCGGGACCGTCTTCTCGAGGTATCGCATGAATCCGCGCATCTCGATCTCCTCGAGGACGAACCCCTCCGGACCGGCCGTCGGCTCCAGGCTCGAGACCGCGGCAGCCTCGACTTCCGCCTCATCCCTCAGGAGAGGGCCTCCTTGAGCACCCGCCGGGCCTCGACCTTGATCGCCTCGCGTTTCGGGTGGTCGGCGAGGACCTTGTCCACGTAGTCGGTCAGGAGGCGGCCCGGATCCAAGGTGAAATCCTCCGTCACGACGCGCGGACGGCTGGCGGAGACGAACTTGACCTCATAATGGAAGGCGTCTCGGAGACGATCCGCGAGTCGTTTCTCGTCGAGCCGATTCCGAAGTTCGTCCGGAAGGGTCACCTCGATGCGAACGAGATGGCCCGTGACCTGCGCGGGGATCGCGGCGAGGACCTTCTCCGTCACGTCGTCGCTCATTCCGATGACGGCCTCCACTTTGTCCATCGGACGTGCCGGGAGCTCGACGAAGGACCAGCCGCCCTCCGGACGGATCGCGAGGAAGCCCTTCGGATCGAGGCGCTCGCCCCAGTCGATCCGTTCCGGCGCGCCGGCGTAGACAATCTTCCCGCCGACGGTCTGGTGCATGTGGATGTGCCCGAACACGACCAGGTCGACGGCGTCCGGGATCATGTCCGGCGTGAACGTGAAGTCGTTCGGGACGACTTCGGGCGGCGCGGTGCTCGCATACCGCACGCCCTGAAACTCGAAGTGCCCGAAGAGGATCCGGAGGTCCGCGTCTTTGAGGTCCGCCGCCCGATTGCGGATCCACTCCTGCCACGTGCGCCGGGCCGCCTCATACGCCAGCTCGCGCGGGACGTCTTTCGCCAGGGTCTCCCGCACCTGTTCGACGACTTGCTCCGGATGCATGTAGGGAATCAGGATGAAGCCGATCTTCCGGCCGTCGATTTCCCGCATCTCCATCTTCGGATCGCGGAACACCTTCACGTGGCGGTACCCGCGGTAGTCGTCCAGGGAGGTGGACCGCACGGCCCGTCTCGGCTGGTCATGGTTCCCCGCGAGGATCCACACCTCGATGCCCGCGCCGCCCAGGGGCTCGATGACATCCCTCCGGACCATCTCCCGGAACACCGGGGCCACATGGGCGCGGTCGAACAGGTCGCCGAGGATGCAGAACAGGGAGGCGCCGTGTTCGATCGCCCAGCGAGCGGCCTTCGCGAAGTTGCCGTGGAGGTCGAGCGCGCGTTCCGAGATGCCCGTTT
>VBLV01000080.1 GCA_005879045.1 Methanobacteriota archaeon
GAGCATGTCTCCCGCCATCTTGCGCTCCCAGCCTTCGTCGACCATCCCGAGGAAGATCGACTCCGCTTCGGCGACGTCGCCCGCTCGGACCGCGAAGAGGAACGAGCGCCCGAGATGTGTGACCTCGCCCGATACGATGAGAGGCGGTTTTGCGGGTGCCGCCGGCTTCTTCTCGGACGCGGCATAGGCGATGGCTTGGAGGACCGGGAGGACTTGGTAGCGGGGTTCCATCACGGTGGTGAGATTCGCCGCCGCGCCGAGGATCGCGAGGCTTCGCGGCGCCACCCCGGACGCGCGATCGTAATGCAAGGCGACTCCACGGGCCGCGGCGCGGACGAGCTCGAGCGGTGGGGCCTTCGCGCGGAACGCCTTGATCGCCGCTTCGACGGCCTCGGGCCGGGAGGCGCCCACCGCGGTCTCGACCTCCGTCAGGAGCGACGGGAGGGCCGCGACCGCCATCGGGCGCGCGCATCGTGAGGTGCTTAGAAAAACCTTCGTCCCTTTCTCCGGGGAGCGGGACCCGCAGGCCGAATCCGAGCGTCGAGCGCAACGGTCAAATCCGACCGCCCCTTAGGGTGCGGGCAAGATGGCGACGCGTTTCGCATTCTGGCGGAAGATCGAGGAAGACACGCTCGCGGAGAAGCACGCACAGCCCGGCCTCCTGTCCGATTTCATCCTCGGCAGCCAGGACGGACTCGTCAACGTGTTGGGCGTCATCCTCGGCGTCGCGGTCGCGTCGCGGAACCTGTCGGACCCGATCACGATCATCCTGGCGGGCGGCCTCGCGGCGACCTTCGCGGAGTCCATCTCGATGGGCGCGGTGGCGTACACGTCGACGCTCGCGCGTCGGGATCACTACCTCGCCGAGGTCGAGCGAGAGCGGCGGGAGATGGTGGAGCTGCCGGACCTGGAGCGGCAGGAGGTCCGCGACATCCTCGAGCGCTGGGATTTTCACGGGCCGGAGCTCGACGAACTGGTCGAGAAGATCACCTCGAAGCCGAAGGCGTGGTTGGAGCTCATGATGGCCCACGAGCTGAACCTCGCGCCGGTCGAGAAGACCCAGGCCCGGAAGAGTGCGATCCTGGTGGGCGTCGCCGCGATCCTGGGGTCCCTCGTCCCGCTCATCCCGTTCATCATCATCGGAAAAGACATCCTCCTCGGGGTCGTGGTCTCCCTCATCGTGAGCACGATCACTCTCTTCCTGATCGGTTGGTGGAAGGCGCGGACGACGATCGGGAGGCCGACACGAAGCGGCGTCCAGATGGCGATCATCGGAATCGCGTCCGCGGTCGCGGGCTTCGGAATCGCGTTCCTCGTGAGCGGTGGCCGAGGCGCGTAGGCGAAGCCGCGCCCGAAAATCCCCATGTCGCGGGGCCCGCGGGCGGGTCGCCGTAGCCCTTATCTCCGTCCGCGACATGGCGCGAGCCGCGCGGTGCTAGTCTAGTCTGGTTAGGACATAGCCTTGCCAAGGCTATAAGGCGGGTTCAAATCCCGCGCACCGCACTCTCCATCGAGGATGGTCTCGGCCCCCGGGTCGGGGCCGCGTCCGCACGCGTCGAAGGCGAACTCCAGAGGCCGAAGATTGGGGGCCGCAATTGTGGCCCAGTGCCTGTTTCTGGACGCGGGAAATGAAAAAACAACCGATGACTTTATCGCGGAGACCGCGGCATCGGCCGCCGAAGGAATGGGATTCTTGTGATGTCAAAACCGCGTACGGCATTCATCGTGGCTTTGGGCCTCGCGGCCGCCCTCCTCGCGAGTTCGGCGATCTCGACGCCGGCCGCGGCCGCGAACACTGCGATCACGTTGTTCGGGACCCGCGCCGGAGGCTGGGGCTTGACGAACACGAGCCTCTCGACCCCGGGCCCGCCGCTGACCGTGTACGTGGGCGACAACGTGACGCTGAACCTGACCTCGCTGGACGGCTTCAACCACCGGTGGTTCATCGACTACGACGGCAACAACGTCTCGAGCGGGTCGGAGCCGACGTCGCCGAACTTCGGGACCGCACTGCATTGGAATTTCACCGTCTCGAACCGGACGGGGACGTTCCAGTATCGGAGCGACCGGACAGCGGGACCGGGTGACGACCTCAGCACCATGTGGGGCAACATCACGATCTCCGCGAGCCCGCCGCAGAACCCCTTGCTGCCGGGCGGTCAGAACACGGTCCTGATCGTCGCGGGCGTCTTGATCATCGTCGCGGTCATCGCCTTCGCCGCCTTCTTCTGGCGACGCATGGGCAAGCGGGAGACGCCGCCTCCGCCGCCCCCCCAGTGAACCGGGCGCGGATCGACCGCGCCCAGAGCCTTCTTTCTTTGCGCGCTTCGCTGGGAACAGAGCACGTTCTGTATCCCCCAATGATCGTTTTTGTAGGTCGCAGCTAGTCACTCCGATGTCTTTATCGCCAAGAAAGGCCCGTGGGGCGCACCGGGGTGGGATGCGATGCCCACAATTCATCGACGAACGTTTGCCGCGGTTGTGCTCGCGGGCCTCTTGCTCGCTCCGGCCGGATTCGCGACCTCGGCGACAGCGGCGGGGAGCCCGACTTACCTCTACGCGAATCGGAGCACGGGCTGGGGCTTCTCGAATACGTCTCTGACGAGCCCGGGTCCGAACCTCGAGGTCGAGGTCGGAGAACACGTCACGTTGAACCTGACGTCCTTGGATGGACGAAACCACAACTGGTTCATCGATTACAATGACAACTCGGTCGTCGACGCGAACGAGAGCTACTCCGATTCTGGCACGTTCCGGGGCAATCTTCAATACGACTTCACGGTTGGAAACCAGACCGGCACGTTCGTCTACCGATCTCGGTTCAACGGAGATGGGAACCTCTGGGGCAACATCACGGTCCGCCCCGCCGGATTCCTTGGAGGTCTCCTGGGCAATCCCCTCCTGCTCGCCGGGATCGTCGCCGTGATCGTCGCAATCGTCGCAGTCGCGATCTGGGCGCGCCGCCGACCACGGCAGCCTGAGGAACCACCGGCCGAGTGACATCGGCCCCGGGCAATCGAGGGAGCCGCGGAGCCTTCTTATCGCGGGCCCCTATGCCACTCCCGTGGCGAGGCTCTCGGACATTGGGGAGCGCGGCGCGATCGACATCCTCGCGCGGATCTTCGACCGAGGACAACCGATCGGCCTCGGGCACGACTGCGGCGTCGTCGAGTGGGGGGACGATTACCTCGTCGTGACGACGGACGTCGTGAACCGGAAGACGCACATCCCGGCCGGGGCTACGGCGCAACAGATCGGCTGGTATGCGACCGCGGTGAACCTGAGCGACATCGCGGCCGCGGGCGCGCGTCCCCTCGGCTTCGTCGCGGCCCTCTCGATGCCCCCCGACACCGACGTCGAGTTCCTCCGGGGCCTCGCGAACGGGATGGAGGAGTGCGTGCGGGAGTTCGGGATCGCGGTCCTCGGCGGGGACACGAAGGAAGCGGACGTCCTCGCGATCGCGGGCACCGCCTTCGGCCGGGTGCGGAAGGAGCGGATCCTGCTCCGGACCGGGGCGAAGCCGGGCGATGCGATCGTCGTCACGGGGGACCTCGGCCGCGCCGGGCATGCCGCGAAGATGCTCGAGCAGTCGTCGGGCCTCCGGACCGAGGCGCTGAACCAACTCTTGCGGCCGTATCCGCGGATCACGGATGGCATGTTCTTCTCCGAGTCCGGCGCGGTCACGAGCTGCATGGACCTGTCCGATGGGCTCGGGGCCAGCCTCGGCCAACTGGCCTCGATGACGAAACTCTCGTACCAGATCGATGAGGCGGCGCTCCCTCGGTACTTGGGCCTTACGTCGCTCCCGCCCGCGGTCGCCAAGGAGCTCGTCCTGTACTACGGAGGCGACTACGAACTCATCGCGACGGTTCGTCCCGATGCGATTCAGACGGTGCTCCAGCGGTATTCGGAATCGTCCCTGCGAGATCGTCGACGGCTCACGGTCATCGGCAAAGTCGCCGCGACTGGCGGGAACATGCTGGTGACGAAAGCCGGGAGGGAACCGCTCTTGGCGAAGGGCTGGGAACACTTCCGTTCTTCCGGGATTCGATAGTTCACTCGCAAAGTGTTTTAACCCGATGGGACCAGTGTACCGACGGACGATGATTTCGGAGCCGGAAATCCTCGATGTCCGGGAGCCGCCGGGGAAGGCGATGGGGAAGGTCGCCGAGCTCTGGAAGCCGGTCGAGGGCACGAACAAGATCATGTGCACGGCGTGTGCCCGCTATTGCAAGATCGGCGAAGGCCAGGCAGGCTTATGCGGCATTCGCGGGGTGCACGAGGGCAAACTATGGCTCTACGTCTACGGCCGCGTGATCACGGGCCACGTCGATCCGATCGAAAAGAAACCAGTCTCGCACTATCGGCCTGGGTCAAAGATCTTCAGCATTGCGACGACTGGTTGTAATTGGCTGTGTAAATATTGCCAGAACGCAGACATCTCGCAGCGCCGCAAGGTCGAGGGCATCGAGGTCGAACCGCAAGACGTCGTCCGCATGACCCTCGAACAAGGATGCCAGGGTCTCGCGTATACCTACAACCAGCCGACCATCTTCATCGAATTCGCACGGGACATCGGTATGATGGCTCGCAAGGCGGGCCTGCTGAAT
>VBLV01000081.1 GCA_005879045.1 Methanobacteriota archaeon
GACTATTATGCTCCGGGATTTTGCGTCGTATGCCGATGGCCCGGGACTTCTTCACGATGGATGATTTTGACCTCTCGGGCCGCACGGTCCTCCTGCGAGTGGACGTCAATTCTCCGATCGACCCGGCGACTGGCGAGCTCCTGAACGATGCGAGGATCCGGGAGCACCTGCTCACGATCCGGGAGCTGCGGGGCGCGAAGGTCGCGTTGCTCGCGCATCAGTCGCGACCGGGAAAGGACGACTTCACGACCCTCGAGGTGCACGCGGAGCGGATCGCCGCACTCCTGGGACGCCCCGTGCGGTACGTGCCGAGCCTATTCGGTCGGCCCGCGATCGAGGCGATCGGATCGATGCAGGTCGGGGACGTCATCGTGCTCGAGAACACCCGCTTCTATTCGGAGGAAGAAGCGCTCGCGGACACGAAGCTTGAGAAGATGGCGAAGACCCACATCGTGAGCCGGCTCGCGCCCCACGCGGACTTCTTTGTCCTCGATGCGTTCGCCGCGGCCCACCGGGCGCAGCCGAGCCTCGTCGGGTTCTGCGAGGTGCTGCCCTCCCTCGCGGGTCGCGTGATGGAGCGCGAGCTGACCATGTTGAGCCACGCGGTCCAAGAGCCCGAGCGTCCGAAGATCGCCCTCCTCGGAGGCGTGAAGGCCGACGACTCCATCGCGGTCGCGCGGCACATGCTCGAGAAGGACCTCGTGGACAGCGTCCTCACGTCCGGGGGCGTCGCGAACCTCTTCCTCGATGCCGCCGGGATCGACCCCGGCAAGCCGACGACCGACTTCATGCGCCGAGAAGTCGAGGACTACGAGGCGCACCGGGCGATGTGCAAAGAACTCCTCGCACGGTTTCCCGAACGGCTCCTGCGGCCCATGGACGTGGTCCTGAACGACGACGGTGTGCGGAGGCCTGTCCCCGTGTCAGATCTCCCGGCGAAATGGCCCGTGTACGACATTGGACTGGACACGATCGCCCATTACGTCGACGAGATCCGCCGGGCGAAGACGATCTTCGTCAACGGTCCGGCGGGCGTCTTCGAGCTCGAACCGTTCTCGGTCGGCACCCGCGAGCTCCTCACCGCGGTCGCCGAGGCAGACGGCTTCTCGATCGTCGGGGGCGGGCACACCGTCGCAGCAGTCGAACAATTCGGCTTGGCGGACCGGGTCGATCACGTGAGCACGGGAGGCGGAGCCCTCATCAATTTCCTCGCGGGGAGAGAACTCCCGCTCGTCACCGCGCTCAAGCATTCGTACAAGAAGTTCGCGAAGACCAAGAAATAAGTCGGTCGCCGCCGGTTCGCGAACCCGATATATACGCGGAGGCTTTGGCCTCCCGATGGTCCGTCTGCGCAGGCCTCCGGAATGGGGTGTCGAACCCGTGCCGATGGCGTTGCGGGTCCTGCGGACTTTCGACTTGTTCGTGCTGTGGTCGAGCCTCGGCGTCGGGCTGCTCGTCCTTGCGGCGGGGACGCTCCTGATCGGCGTCGGCGGCTTCGGGTTCGGCCTGACGCTCGCCGAGTCCGCGGTCGTGGCGTTCGTCGGCTCGGTGTTGGGGAGCGTGATGCTTGCCGCGGCGGCCCACCACGGGAGTCGGGCGGGCGTCCCGACGATGGTGAGCCTCCGTCCGATCCTCGGTCGGCGGGGGTCGTACATCCCGACGGCGCTGAACGTGTTCCAGCTCCTCGGTTGGGCGGCGTTCGAACTCCTCGTGATGGGGATTGCCGCAGCGACGCTCGTGGGGAACGTTTTCGGGCCGTCCACCGCCGCTCTCTTCATCCCAATCTTCGGCGCCGTCGTCGCGGCGCTTGCCCTCGGGGGCCCGCTCACGGTCATCCGGGCTTGGCTCGAAAAGTTCGCGATCTGGCTCGTCTACGCTTCGACGGCCGCAATCGCGATTGCGCTTATCCTGAAAGGCCCCGACATTGGCGCGCGGCACGCACCGTTCTCAGGAGTCGCCTCCCTCCTCCTGGCCCTCGACCTCGTGATCGCGATGCCCGTCTCCTGGTGGCCTCTGATTTCGGACTACAACCGGTTCGCGCGATCCTCGAAAGATTCGATAGTCGGGACGGCTGCCGGCTACACGATCGCGAACACACTGTTCTACATGCTCGGCGCCGGGCTGATGGCGCTTGGAATCGCGCTGGGGCAGCCGAACTTTCTGGCGGTGATCGGCTTACTGGGGCTCGGTGTGTTCCCGCTCTTCATCATCCTCGTGGACGAGACGGACAACGCGTTCGCGAACATCTATTCGACCGCGGTCTCCATCCAAAACCTCGCGCCGAGGCGACGCCAGCTCACATTCATCGCCGCCGCGACCGTCGTCGCGATGGCCGGCGCCGCGTTCCTCTGGAGCCGCGGCGAGGGGCTTGGCGGAGGATACGAAGGGTTCCTGTTCCTGATCGGCGGCCTGTTCGTGCCCCTCCTCGGGGTCGTCATCGCGGACTCGTTCGTCGTGCGTCGGGGGTCGTACGCTCCGAACGAGTTCTTCGAGGGCGCGCCACGCTGGCGATGGTCTGCGTTCGCGAGTTGGATCCCGGGTGCGGTTTTGTATTTCGTGATTGTGGCCTTTGCGCTCCCGATCGGCGCGACCCTGCCCTCATTCGCTCTGGCGGCCGGGCTCCACATTCTGCTTTCCCGAGTGGAATCGGCGCTAACGAGGCCGACGTCAGTGGCGGCGAGCGGCGATCCGTGAATCTGGCAAACGGTCCCGCGCTCAGGACTCCCAGGCCACGACGACCTGCGGCAGCGGGGCGACCGTCCCGTCGCTCCGGGTGTACGTGGTCAAGGTATCATCCGTGAAGATGATTGCTGCCTTGCCGCTGAACGGATTGATGGCAATCTCGAACAGGTCGAGCAGATTCCGCGTGCCTCGGGCGCAGCCGGTGCCGAACGTGCAGATGACCCCGATGTGATTCGGGTGCGCAGACACGGTGGCCTGTGTGAAATGCGAACCGTCGTCGGTTGTCTGGGCGATGTAGGTATTCCATACGGCCGTCGGATCGTCCTTGCTCGCCGCCATCGTGCCGTAGAACACGACGTCGACCTTGCCGCCAAACGCCGCGATCCATGGGAAGACCGCCGTCGCCGCATCACCGGAGTTCACCGAAACGGCCGAGGTCCAGCTCATCCCGTGGTCGGAGGACGCCGCCAACCAAACCGTGTGGGCGTCAGACCATGCGCCGTACAGCTTCCCGTTCGTCGGATCCACCGCGAGGGCCGGAAAGACGTTGTTCAGTGCGGTGTTGACCGGCGCGTGGAAGACGATCGTCGGATTCCAGGTCTGGCCCTCGTCGACGCTTCGCGAGACGACGATGTTGTTGAAGTTTGCGCTCGTCGCCTTCTGGTGGCCGCCCTGTCCCGCGGCGTAGATAGCGAAGACCGAGTGAGTGGTCGGGTCCGCGACGATCGGGCCTTGGTCGTTGTTGAATGTGGACATCGCGGTCAGGCCGCCTTGGCCGGTTATCGGATCGCCGACCCGCGTCCAGGTGAAGCCATCGTCGTCTGATCGCCACACATGAATCAACGTGCTCGAGCCACTGTCGTGGTACGAAAGGTAAACCGTCGCACCATCCGAGGTGATCCACGAGCGGTCCACCTGGGTCGTGTCGAGGATTTGCGCCTTGCAGTTCCCGAAGTTATTGGACGTGTCCGCGCTTCGGCAGGTAATCGCGGAAACGCCGAAACGAGCAGCGTTGAAGGGCGGGTTGATCAAGGCGATCAACGAGGTGAAGTGCAACGTACCCGTCGACCCGATGTCCGCGTCCGCGTCTTCGCCTCCCAACTGCCCGGAGACAATTCCGTTGTCGGGAATCCCTTGGAATGCGGGGGATGAGCCGAAGGCGGTTTTCCACACATTCGTCCCGAATGTGATCCATGAGAGCGAAGTGAACACCGTGGTTCCGTCCGGCCCAATCGTGACTGCGGGCTCACTGCTCCCGCTATTCAGCAACAACGGGGCGTTCGAGAACGCGATCGAGTTCGTGGCAACTGGCTGCGCGGCACTCACCGTCGAACTGAGCATGCAGAGAGAGACAGCCACAACGAACAAAGCAATGAATGCATACCGCATACGACGCCCTCCTCGGAGCACTCCCGGCGAAGGGAAGGGCCCGACAAATACCTTTCGCGAACGACCGAAGAATCGTTCGAACCTGGCTTACGTTATCAGGTGTGAGAGTACCGATGCCTATGCGAATAGTAATGCGGTAGATTCTCGTTCGGAACCTGACGGTGCAGACCGTGACTCCGGGGTGCGGCACTAAGTCGCGGCGCCTTCGGTCGGTCAAAGCCCGACTAACTGGATGCGGTGCGTGAACCCCCATTCCGTTAGCGCCCGTTGAACGGTGGGCTCGCAGGCCTTCGGGATCCCGAGGACGAGCTTGTACTCGGATGGGAGGCTCCCACAATAGTTCAGCAACTCGTCTTTCGTATCCGGCGTCGCAAAATCCTCGCAGAGCTTCGCTTCTCCGTAGACGATCTTGGCGAAGTAGTCCGCTTGAACGTCCGGCACCATGTCGGCGACCGGATCCGCGGGAGTCTTCACGTTCGAGAGCCCCTGGGTCGTGAACCACCTGGCCAGAGCTTTTCGCATGCGTTCATGCTCGGTGCTCTCGGTTTTCCCGACCATACGGTCGACAAGCCAACGGCTGCATCATAAAGATATCCGGGAGAGCGGCGACACAGTCCCACCGAAGCGAGGGCCTTCGAATCGTCCCCGTGGGCCGAGCTTATTACCTACTCGCTCGATAGCGCGGCCGGTCCATGAGCGCACGTGGAGGCACCGTCGCCGGACTCGGGAAGACCAGGGTCGAGGCCCTCACGGACGGAATCTTTGGAGCCGTGATGACGGTCCTTGGACTCAGCCTGACCATCCCGTACATCACGGGCCCCGCAAACCAGCAGCTCCCGGCCCTCGAGGACATCGTGACAGGAGTCCTGACCTATGCGCTGAGCTTCGTCACGGTCGGGGTCTTCTGGGTCGGTCATCATGTTGGATTCCAAATCGTGAAACGCACGGATCGGACGTTCATTTGGCTCAACAACACCTTCCTCCTCTTCGTGGGTCTGCTCCCGCTCACGACGGCCCTTCTCGGACATCACCCCTTCGAGCAGCTGACCATCGTGGCCTACGGGCTCAATCTCCTCGCCATCCAGATTTTCATGTTCCTGACGCTCTGGTACGCCACGCTCCATCATCATCTCGTGGAAGCGGGCCTCAACGACCGCTTCATCTGGCTGGCCCGGCGCCGGATGCTCATGGGACCTGGCTTCTCCGCGGCGGCCATCCTGGTCTCCTTCGTCAACCCGATCCTCAGCCTCGGGGCCTACGTGCTCTACCCGGTGTTCTTCATCGTGCCGGGCCGGATCGATCGACTTTGGCGGCGCCAGGAAGTCAAGTAGGACCGATCGGCCGTACGTCACGGAAACAACG
>VBLV01000082.1 GCA_005879045.1 Methanobacteriota archaeon
CTCGCGAAGGTGATGCCACAATTCTCCCTCGTGCTCGCCATCGGATTCTTCGCATCGCTCGGCCTGCCCAGCCTCAATTCGTTCTGGTCCGAGTTCATGGTCTTCCTCGGGGCGTACGAATCCCCGAATCTCGTCGAGATGCGTGCGCTGATCATCATCCCGTTGATCTCGATCGTCGTGACGGCGGCGTATTACGTCTACACGCTTCAGCGCATCCTCTTCGGCGACGTACCGGAGAAGCTCGGTCACCCTCACGACCTACTTCCATGGGAACGGGTCCCATACGCCGTCCTCG
>VBLV01000083.1 GCA_005879045.1 Methanobacteriota archaeon
TTCCGACGATGACGACAGCGGGGAACCACACCTACTTCGCAGTCGAGGAGAGCCCGTGGGTCCCGTCCCTCAACGTGAACTATATCCTCGGGGCGGACGAGCTCTCCGTGGTCCTCGTCTTCTTGAACGCCCTCCTGACGCCCCTCGCCTTGGCGATCGGGTGGGACGAGCACCACCGTCTGCCGGCGTTCTTCGCGATGTTCCTGTTCATGGAGACGACAATCAACGGCGTCTTCCTGTCGCTCGACCTGTTCCAGTTCTTCGTCTTCTGGGAGGTCGGCCTGATCCCGATGTACTTCCTCATCGCGGTCTGGGGCGGGCCGCGCAAGAAGTACGCCGCGATCAAGTTCTTCATGTACACCTTCCTCGCGAGCCTCCCGCTGCTCGTGGCCATCTTCGCATTCTACTTCTACTCGAGCCCGCACACGTTCGACATGCGAGCGATCATCGCGACGACGCCAATCCCGGCGGGGACGATCGGGGACCTGATGTTCGTCGCCCTCTTGATCGCGTTCGGTACGAAACTGCCGACGTGGCCCTTGCACACATGGCTCCCCGATGCCCAACCGGAGGCTCCGTGATCCTCGCGGGGATCCTCCTTAAGCTCGGCGGCTACGGGCTGATCCGCTTCAATGTTCAGATGATTCCGCAGGCCGCGATCGACATGTACTGGCTCCTCGCTCTGGCCGGGGTCATCTCGATCCTGTACGGAGCGGTCGTGTGCCTCGCGCAGGACGACCTGAAGCGACTCGTCGCCTTCTCCAGCGTGAGCCACATGGGGTTCGTGACCCTCGGGATTGCCGCGGGGGTGTACGGCTTCACGGTGAGCGGCCGCGGCGCGGTCCTCGGCTTCTCGGGTGCGATCTTCCAGATGTTTGCCCACGGCCTCGTGGCCGCCGCCCTGTTCATGGTCGCCGGCTCGCTCGGCCACAAGATCGGCACCCGGAACATCTCCGAGCTCGGCGGGATCGCGAAGCGGGCGCCGCGCATGGCGACGTTCATGATGATCTCCTTCATGGCGTCCCTCGGCCTCCCGGGCCTGGTCGGGTTCGTCGCGGAATTCAGCGTCTTCATCGGCGTCTACGCGGCGTTCGGATTGCTCGTCTTCGTCCCGATTCTGACGGTCGTCTTCACGGCGGCGTACTACATCTGGGCGATGCAGCGCGCGATCTTCGGGCCTCTCAATCCGAAATGGGAGACGATGCCGGACCTGCATCGGTTCGAGGTTGCGCCGCTCGCGGTCCTCGTGGCGTCGTTTGCCGTCTTCGGGATCGCGCCGGTCCTCTTCCTCTCCTTCCTTTCGAACTGGGCCCAGGGGATTCTCGGGGGCCTCTAACGTGTCTAGCTATGGCGTGTTCCTCCCGGAAGCGATCCTCGTCGCCACCGCGCTGGCCTCGGCGGTCCTCGGTTTCGCGTGGCGAAAGCGGCCTGACCTGCTCTGGGCGTTCTCAGTCATCGGCACGGGCCTCGCGATCTTCGTCACCCTCGACATGATGGGCCTCGGGATCGGGCGGGCCCTGAACCTCGCGGTCTGGCCGTCCCCCGTCGGCACGCAGGGTAATTTCGCCGTCGAACTCAAGATGAAAGTCGACACCTTCGCCCTGTTTTTCCAGTTGATGTTCGAGTTCGTCGCGTTCCTGGCGATCCTCGCGTCCCGAGGGTTCATCAAGCCGGAGGAGCCGCACCAGGGGGAGTACTACGCCCTCATGCTCCTCGCAGTCGTCGGGATGATGTTCACCGCGGCCGCCACGGACCTCTTCGTCCTGTTCCTCGCGTTCGAGACGTCGAGCCTGAGCACCTTCGCCCTCGTCGCGTTCCGGAAGCGGGACAAGCAGGCGACCGAGGCGGCGGTGAAGTTCTTCATCATCGGCGCGGTCAGCTCCGGCATCATCCTGTTCGGCATCTCCCTGATCTACGGGATTGCCGGCACGACGTCGATCAAGACCGCGACGACGGACCTCTTCGTCCTCAAGAACGGCCTGGACCTCGCGGCGTTTCCCGCGATCGAACCCCCGCTGATCATCGCCCTCGTACTGCTGATCGCGGGCTTCGGATTCAAGGTCGCGGTCGTGCCGTTCCACATGTGGGCGCCCGATGTGTACCAAGGCTCGCCGACGACGATCAGCGTCCTTCTGACGTCGGCCTCGAAGAACGTCGGTATCGTCGCGCTGTTCCGCGTCTTTCTCATCGGTCTCCTGAACGTCCAGGTCGACTGGGTCGCGACCCTGGCGATCCTCGCGATCGTCACGCAAACGGTCGGGAACGTCGTCGCGATCCCTCAACGGTCGATCAAGCGGATGCTCGCCTACTCCAGCATCGCCCAGGCCGGATACATCCTGATCGCCCTGGCCGTCGGCGCGATCGCCCTCCAGTCGAGTCCGCCCCACACCGACAACGCGGCGTACGTGGCGGCGTTCGGGCTCGTCGGCGGCATGCTTCACGTGTTCGTCTACGGCGCGATGAAGGCGGGATCGTTCCTCGTCGTCGCCGGCACGGAGTCCCGCGGGATCCCGGACGACATCGAGGCCTACAAAGGGCTGAGCCGGCGCATGCCGTTCATGGCCTTCTCGATGCTCGTCTTCCTCCTCAGCCTCGCGGGCATCCCTCCCCTCGGCGGGTTCTTCTCGAAGTTCGTCTTGTTCTCGAGCGCCGTGAACGCGTCTGCGTTCAACCAATGGTACTTGGCCCTCGCTGTTGCCGGGGTCTTGAACAGTGCGCTTTCCCTCTACTATTACGCGCGGGTGATCTGGTACATGTACATTCTCGAGCCGGAGGTCGGCACGGCGAAGGAGGCGGTCCCCCGGTCGATCGAGGCGGCCGTCTTCGTCGCGCTGGCGATTGTCATGTTGACGGCGATCCTCGCCGTGTTCTTCCTCGGATACTTGTCGGACGCAGCCCGGTCATTCTTCGGATTCTGAGCGAAGGCGAGGACCGGTTCGCGCACGCCTCCTCTCCGAAGGCTTTTATCTCCCGCCCGGACCATGAGGAGACGAATGGCCTCTCCATCATCGGGTTCGCGGATCATCCTCCATGTGGACATGGACGCATTCTACGCCGCGGTCGAGGTCCGCGAGAATCCGGCGCTCGAAGGGAAACCCGTGGTCGTGGGAGCCGACCCGAGAGAGCATCGTCGCGGCGTCGTCTTGACCGCGAGCTACGAGGCCCGCCGGTTCGGCGTCCGATCGGCGATGTCGTGCGTCGAGGCCGCGCGACGCTGTCCAGAGGCCGTGTTCGTGCCGCCGCATTTCGAGCTGTACGGCCGAGTCAGCGGGGAGATCATGGACACGCTCCGCACCTTCGCTGATCGACTTCAGCCCTCCGGGATCGAGGAAGGGTACCTCGACGTCACGATCCGGAGTGGCGGCAATTTCTCTCGTGCCCACGAACTCGCCCGCGAAATCAAAGCCGCGGTCCGCAGCCAGCACCGCCTTTCCTGCACGATCGGAATCGCACCGACGAAAGCGGTCGCGAAGATTGCCTCGGATTTCGAGAAGCCCGACGGGTTGACGGTGGTGGCACGAGACGACGTGGCCGCATTTCTCGCTCCGATCTCCGTTCAGAAGATTCTCGGCGTCGGCCCGAAGACCGCGGACCGGCTGAAAGAACTCGGACTCGAGCTCATCGAAGATCTTCAGCGGTACAACCGGCAGGACCTCATCGAGCAGCTCGGCGCGTTCGGGGAGTACCTGCAAGACGTCGCGATGGGCCACGACGCCGAAGAGGTCGTCGAGCCGACAGGTCCGCCGGAGTCGATTAGCACGGAGACCACCTTCGAGAAGGATCTGGACGCATACGACGACGTCTGGCCGGAGCTCGAAGCCCTTGCAAGGTCCTTACACGAACAACTCCTTCATGAGAAATTTGCGTACCGCACGGTCACGCTCAAGGCGAAGTACTCGAACTTCGAGATCCACACACGCTCGAAGAGCCTGAAGATCCACACGACGGACCTCGAACCGATCCTCATTCTGAGCCAGTCGATGCTCAAAGAGGTCCTTGCCTCGGGGAGGAAGGTGCGGCTCATCGGAGTGCGGTTGTCAAACCTACTCGAGCGGGCCGCGCCCCAGACGACGTTGTCGAAATGGACCGCCGTGCGGGAGCCGCTCACCGAGTCGTGAACGGCCCGGAAACGATGACTTCCACCGGGACTTCCTCGAGGGTCCGCGGAAGCGCCGCGAGGATTCTTGGATTGTCGTCGTTCACATAAATGCAGATGCAGTCTCGGCCTTCCTTTCGGCCAATTCCGACGCCGACGACCCCGGGCATGCTCATGAGGCGCGCCTCGTGCCTGCGTTTCACGGTCTTGACCTTGACCATCGGCTCCTCCCGAGCGCGTACGGACATACGCACGTCGCGAGCGGCGTCAGCTCCGCAGTCATGTCGGCCCTAGGGCAGTGGACGATTGCAGTACGGGCAGACCGTGGCGTCGAACCGAATCTGCCGACCGCATTCCGGACAGAACCGGAGCCCCATTCCGAAGGCCCCGGGACCCGTCGCGGCATATCGAGCGGCGATGTAGATGATCGCGGAGATAAGGATTCCGAGCAGGATGACCAAACCGGCGTCCGGGCGAAATTGAGGCGTAGGTGCTCCCCAATCATAGGACAGGATGACACTGAGCCCGATGATGAAGAAGACAATGGTCATTACGGCTGCGGCTTTGCGTTCCCTCTCTCCTGGGATCGCCCCCTCACGACTCGCCGGTTGGGCCCCGCTCACGCGAATTCCCCGTCGCGCCATGCGGGCACGACGATTTGCGATATCGCATTCAACGAGAAATCTTTGCCGGAGGTCAAGGGGGAGGAGGACGGATGAATCCGTCTTGCATGAGGAATTTCGTTTCCTCGCGGGCCCTTCTAATCAACTCGAGGGCTCCTTGATAGAGGGCGTCTCGGGTCTTCGTCTCCCGCGCGATTCCCTGTTCCATCGCCTTGAGGGCCACCGCGGTCGCCTCCCGGGCGAACACGTCGATCTCATCCATCGTGGGCACGATGTGCGTCTCGTCGAGGCCCTTTTCCTCTGCGACCTTCGCGAGCTCCTCCGCCGCCGCGATGCACATCTCGTCCGTGATCGTCCGCGCACGGACGTCCAGGGTGCCACGGAAAATCCCGGGGAAACCCAAAGAGTTGTTCACCTGGTTCGGGAAATCGGACCGACCTGTGGCGATGACACGGGCTCCGGCCTCGGCGGCCTCCCATGGCCAGATTTCCGGCACGGGGTTCGCGATCACGAAGAGGATGGCGTCGTCCGCCATCGAAGCGACCCAATCCTTCTGGATCACGCCGGGTCCAGGCTTCGATGCGGCGATTGCGACGTCCGCGTCTCGCATCGCCTCCGCGATGCCACCCTCCCGATCGCCTCCGTTCGTCTTCAGCGCGAGTTCCCATTTCTCCGCGTAATCGTTCGCCGCGACCTCGATATCCTCTCGATGACGACAGACGATTCCTTTCGAGTCGACGAGGATGATGTGCTCCGGCCTCGCGCCCGCGGCGATCAGGAGCTTCGCGGTCCGGATGTTCGACGCCCCGGCACCGATGAGCGTGATTGCGACGTCCGGCATCTTCTTGCCGACGACCTTCAGGGCGTTGATGAGGCCGGCGACGTTGATCGTCGCGGTCCCTTGCTGGTCGTCGTGCCACACCGCGATCTCACACTCCTTCCGCAGACGTTGGAGGATATGGAAACATTTCGGTTGCGCGATGTCCTCGAGGTTCACGCCACCGAACGAGGGGGTGATGAGCTTGACCGTCTCGATGATCTTCTCCGGGTCCTTCGTCGCGAGGGGGATCGGGAATGCGTCGACGCCGCCGAGGTATTTGAACAACAGGGACTTGCCCTCCATCACCGGCAATCCGGCTTCGGGCCCGATGTCCCCGAGGCCGAGGACGCGAGTGCCGTCCGTGACGATCGCGACTTGATTCCACTTGTTCGTCAGGGTC
>VBLV01000084.1 GCA_005879045.1 Methanobacteriota archaeon
CGCTCCATCCGGTGGATGGGCCAGACGGCATTAAAGATGTGGTGCGCTCCCCTTAGAAAGCGTTTATGCGCCGCGGGCGTTATGAAGAACCGGGACCGTCGTGGACCTCTGGCGCGAAGCGATCATCGTCGCCGCGACCATCGTGGCGGTCCTCGTCCCGTTCCTCGTCGTCCCGGAGCTCCTCGAACGACGCGGGTACAATCCTCGGAGCGCGTTCGTCCGCGCGATCGTCTGGGCTTCGTTCCTCGCGATCGTCCTGGTTCCGGCGGCCGCCGTCGGGTACCTGTTCTCGATCACCAATCCGGTCGAGTGGCTTCTCGGACTCGGATTCCTGACGATCGCCATCTTGTGGGACTACTACCGCCTCAATCCGGAGAAAGTCCCTTGGTTGCGCTCCCGGACCTGATGCGTCTCAGATGAGCTGCCAGTCCCGCAGGACGTCCTCGAGGTTCGGGTGACCGATCTCGTCGAGTTCGTATCGCACGTGGACGACCGGCTTCTTCGTCTTCAGGACGCGGCTCAGATCGATCGGCGTGCCGCTGAGGACGAGGTCACACGGGGTCGCGTCGATCGTCTCCTCGAGCTCCTTGATCTGCTTCGGGCCGTATCCCATCGCGGGCAAGATCTTGCGGGAGTTCGGGTACTTCTTGTACGTCTCCTTGATCGATCCGACCGCGTGATTCACGGCGCTGACGATCTCTGCCGCGCCGAACCGTTGCGCCGCAATGTACGCCGCGCCGTACTCCATGCCGCCATGGGTCAGCGTCGGCCCGTCCTCGATCGCGAGGACCTTCTTGCCGCGGATCTGTACGCTGTCGTCCGGAGTGATCGGGGAGGCCGCCTCGATGACGACGGCATCGGGATTCACGCTCCGGATGTTCTGCTTCACGATCTCGACGTTCTCCGGCGTCGCGGTGTCGACCTTGTTGATCACGATGACGTCCGCCATCCGGACGTTCGTCTCTCCCGGATAGTACGAGAGCTCGTGGCCCGGACGCAACGGGTCCGCAACGACGATGTGAAGGTACGGCTTGAGGAACGGGGTGTCGTTGTTCCCGCCGTCCCAGAGGAGGATCTCGGCCTCGGTTTCGGCTTGCCGCACGATTTGCTCGTAATCGACGCCCGCGTAGACGACCGTCCCCTTGTCGATGTGGGGCTCGTATTCCTCCCGCTCCTCGATCGTCGTCTCGTATTTGTCCAGGTCCTCGTAGGTGGCGAAGCGCTCGACCGCTTGCGACGCCAGATCGCCGTATGGCATCGGATGGCGGACGACGACGACCCTCTTGCCGTGGGCCCGCAAGATCCCCGCGACCCGGCGCGAGGTCTGGCTCTTCCCGCTCCCCGTGCGGACCGCGCACACCGCGATGACGGGCACCTTCGCCTTCAGCATCGTCTCTTCGGCGCCGAGGAGGAGGAATTCCGCCCCGTGCGCGTTCGCGAGGGCGATCCGATGCCCGATGTACGAGTAGTCGACGTCGGAGTATGCGAAGACGCACGTCTGCGCGCCGAACCTCTCGATGAGCCGCGGGAGCTCTTCTTCGGGAAAAATCGGGATTCCTTCGGGGTACAGCTTCCCCGCGAGGGAGGCCGGATACTTTCGAGTCTCGATCCCCGGAATCTGCGTGGCGGTGAACGCGACGACGTGGTACGCCGGATTGTCCCGGAAATAGACGTTGAAATTATGGAAGTCGCGGCCCGCAGCGCCCAGGATGATGACCCTGCGCGGCTCCGCCATGGGTTGGGGAGCCGCCGGGGATGTAAAGCCTTTTTGGACTTCCCGCCCAGTCCGCGCATGTTAACCTTAAATAAGGTTGATTCCCCGTGCCTCCGAGGTTATCGAGCATGGTCTGCCGAACGGACCCTCTGCACGGATTCGAAGACTCGATCCAACATCGATTGCGTGAGACGGCCGGTCTGCGTGTTCCGCTGGCTCGGATGGTAGGTTGCGATCAGCGTGACCGGCGGCAGGGACCAGATCCCCTCATGTCGAAACTTCGGCACCGGCGAGGGAACGTCGTGACCCGTTGCGCGCCACGTGCGCAGGAACGCCTGCATCGCCACGGCCCCGAGGACGACGACCACCCGGAGGTGCCGCAAGAGCACCACTTCGCGTTCCAGGTAGGGCTGGCATCGAGCGAACTCGATTCGCGTCGGCTTGTTCTGCGGCGGGGCGCACCGCACCGCGGCGGCGATGTAGCAATCCCGGAGGACAAGGCCGTCGTCTTTCGAAACGGACGTTGCTTGATTCGCAAAGCCGGCGCGGTACAGCGCCCGATACAGGAATTCTCCGCTCCGGTCTCCCGTGAATGTGCGCCCGGTGCGGTTGCCACCATGGGCCGCCGGCGCCAGGCCGACAATGAGGACTTCCGCGTCCGGATCCCCGAACCCCGGGACCGGGCGGCCCCAGTATTCCCAATCTCGAAACGCGGCGCGTTTCGTGCGGGCGACGCGCTCGCGGTATCGCACGAGGCGCGGACACCGGCGGCACGCGACGACCTCGGAGGCGACGCGTTCCAGGCTATCGGACGACACCGGGCATCCGGATTCCGTCTCGTCGCAAAAGCGTGCGCCCGAGGAAACCACTAAGTCCATCCCGTGCCCTCCGCCGCCGGAGGAGGGGATCATCGTCTCGAAATCTCGGACCGTCCGATTCTCACGCGTCGTCGACCTCTCCCAGGCCGTCGGGCCGGAGACCCAGATGTTCCCCGCCTATCC
The DNA here is from genome assembly GCA_005879045.1 of Methanobacteriota archaeon. Lineage (GTDB taxonomy): Archaea > Thermoplasmatota > Thermoplasmata > RBG-16-68-12 > RBG-16-68-12 > RBG-16-68-12. Next base: position 2,716 of record VBLV01000084.1, read on the forward strand.
GCCGCCGAGTTTCACGCAGTGGACGACGCGCGAGGTGCACGGGTTCTTCGCGGAATCCATGTTCCTGATCAGCCACACCGGCACTCACGTCGATGCGCCGTTCCATTTCGAACCGAAGGGCCGCAAACTCGATGAGCTGCCGGTCGATCGGTTCATCGCACCGGGCCATGTCCTCGACCTTCGCGGCCTCCCGAAGAAAGGCCGGATCCTGCCTCAACACCTGCGGACCTCCATGAGCGCAACGCATCGCTCCATCGGGAAGGGGGACGCGATCCTGCTTCGCAGCCGCTGGTGGGAGCGGCATCGGGGCACGCCCGCCTACTTGTTCGACAGTCCCGGACTGACGGGAGCCGGGGCAAACTTTCTCCTGAAATTGGGAGTGAGCTTCGTCGGCATCGACACGGCGAGCATCGACCACCCCGAGGACGCGACGTATCCGGCGCATCACGCGCTCCTGGGGGCCAACGTCCTGGTGATCGAGAACGTCGCGAATCTATCGGCCCTCGGGTCCTCCGCCTTCTGGCTTCTGGCATTGCCCTTGAACCTGCAGGGAACGTCGGGCTCGCCGATCCGCCTCGTCGCGCTCGCGGAGTGAGCGACCGCACGGCAAGACGCTTTAGGAGGGCGGGGTGTTCCGGCTTCATGCACCCGCGGACCCGCTTGATGATTGCGACCGTCGTCATCGCGGCGATCGCGACCCTGGCGGGCCTCGCGTACGCCTGGTACTGGGTCCATCGGACGGGAGGGGGAACCCCAAACAATCCCGCGGTCCAGCTCGGGCCGGTGCAGACCGGCCTGGCGTGGCCGATCGCCCTCGGGTTCGCCTCGGACGGCCGGATCTTCTTCGCGGAGCGGAACACGGGGAACATCCGCATCATCGACGCGGGCGGCTCTCTGCTCCCCACGCCGTTCTACACGCTCACGAACACCGCCACGGCGGGTGAGCGCGGCTTCCTCGGTCTCGCCCTCGACCCCGGATTCCCTTCGACGCCCTATGCGTATGCGTACCAGACGTACAACGATGCGACGAACGGGACGATCTACAATCGCATCGTGCGCATCTTCGCGAATGGAAACGTGGGAACCTTCGACCGCGTCATCCTGCCGATGCCTCCGTTGAGCGGCGCGACGAACCACAACGGCGGCGTCATCGCGTTCGGCCCGGACGGAAAGCTCTGGGCCGTCGTCGGCGAGAACGCGAACCCCTCGCTTGCGCAGAACGGCATGAGCCTCCTCGGGAAGGTCCTCCGGATGAACTCCGATGGAAGCGCCGCATCCGACAACCCGTTCTACGGCAGCTTCTCGTGGGAGAACCGCGTCTACACGTACGGCCATCGGAACATGTTCGGCATCGCCTGGCATCCGGTGACCGGTCGCGCCTACGTCACGGAGAACGGGCCGAACTGCGACGATGAGGTGAACCGGCTCGCCGCCGGGAGCAACTACGGCTGGGGACCGACCGCCTCGTGCGGGAGCTTGCCGCCTCCCGCGGACACGAACCGGGACGGTCCGAGCCCGGTCATGCCCCTCGACTGGTGGACGCCGACGATCGCCCCGACGAATGCGGCGTTCTACACCGGTTCCCTGCTCCCGCAATCCCAGAATCACTTGATGTTCGGCGCGTACAACGATGCGCGACTCCGGGAACTGGCCCTCTCTGCGGATGGGACGACCGTCGTGAACGAGACCGTCCTGCTGACCGCGCCGTCCGGAATCCTGGACGTGGAGATGGGCCGGGACGGTTTCCTATGGGTCACGACCGCTGCTGCGATTTACCGATTGGTCGCACAGCCGGCGTTGGTACAGGTGCTCGGATTGCCGCCCAGTTTGGAGCTCTGGGTACGGGAGGAGAACCGGGAGAGCGCCTCGAACTAGCTGAAGGTTGGGAGGAAATGCACCGCCGTCGCGGTCGGCGAATCGATGCTCCGCCTTACGCGACTGACTCAGGGAAAGGCATATCTCCTCATCGCTCGCTACCGTTTTCGGGTTCCAATCCCTAGCGAGGGGGAGGAGTTTCGTGAATCAGAAGAGCAATAGCACCCAAAGGGTGTCTCGAGCGTGGTTCGGGGTCTTGTCGGTCATCGGTCTGATGGTCGCGGCGACGATCCTCGGGGGCGGTGCGCAAGCGACGGCGAACAAGTTCGTGTACCATGTCGGGGACGCATTCCTTGCGAGCGTCAATCCGGACTTCGCTCCTGACTTCGCACTCTCGACGGCGACGGGCGATCGCCTACAGCTGAGCGGCACGGGGACGTTCAATGCGGGGGCCCGTCGCGTGGACGGCGGCGGGACGTTCGTGCACACGCACGCCGACGGAACGCTCTTTGCGGACGGCACTTGGCTCGCGCTCGGAGTGGTCAGCTGGAGATCGTACGGTAATGGGATCCCGCAGGGCCTGCCACCGACCTTCTTCGGCGGGGTCCTGGTGATCCTCATCGAGGTCCACCCGAACTTGCCGGGAGACCCCGTTCTCCAGGCCACGCTCCGCGTAGACTGCGTGCTCGGCCATCCACCGGCAGGCGCCGAGGAAGGCATCCAAGTGAATGTGCCTGCGTTCCCGATCACGTTCGACCATGAAGATGGAGGCGCGACGCTCTTCGTCCTGACCATCTGATCGACTCGACACCCACTCCGAGAATCGCGGCAGACAAACGGTCGGAATCAGCCAAGCTCGCGGAAGCTTTAGTATCCCCTCCTTGGTTGTCCACGCGCGATGCCGTCGTACCGGATCCCGAGCGACGATCGGGTCCGGGATTCCCTCGTCCGCATCTTGAGCACCCGGCCGATGGTCGACAGCCAACGCAGGCTCAAACAACTCGTCGAAAAGGACCTGAAAGGCGACGAAAAGTACCGCGTCGGCGAGCCGCGACTTCGACATCTCGCGATCGAGTCCGGCCTCGTCGACCTGGAGATCCGGTGTCGGGACACGGAGGAGATGCGGTCCCTCATCAAGTGTCCGGTCTGCGGCGCGCGACTGAAGAAAGTGCGCAACATGACCGTCTATGGTGGCACGGTGACCCTGGGCTATCGCTGCGAGCGTTGTAAATACTGGACGGGCCTGAAGCGCCGCGTGCCCACTCGGTACATCTTCACGAGGCGATCGTGATGCGCGTTCGCTACGAAGGCGGAATCCTCGTCCAGGAAGCCCTGAAGGAGGTCATCCTCGATCCCGCGCGGAAGACGCCGGGCAGCATCGTGAGCCACGGGCACATGGACCACCTCACCTCCGGCGAGGTCCGTCGCGGCGGAACCGGACAGCCGCTTCCCTACGGGAAGGAAATTGACTTGAATGGTTTCCGTGTCGTCTTGAAGGACGCCGGCCACGTGTTCGGTTCCGCGATGGTGCGCGTGGACGATCTCTTATACACGGGCGACTTCAATCCGGAAGGCGGGGCCACCTGCGGTCGGGCGCAGCCGGAGTTCGTCCGCGACCTGATCGTCGACGCGACGTACGGACGGCCGGGATACAACTTCCCTCCGAAGCACGACGTGGAGTCGGACCTCCTCAATTGGCTCGAGATGGAACTCGCGAACGGGCCGGTGGCCCTCGGCGGGTACGAGTTCGGCAAGAGCCAGGAGCTGATCGCGCTCGTGAACCGGCTCGGCGTGGAGGTTGCCGTCTCGGACAAGATCGCGGACCTCGCGGATCTCTATGGCCCGTACGGAGTCAACCTCCGGTACCGCCGGTTGTCCGAACTCGAGGAAGGCGAACACCGCGATCCGCGCGCGTACGTCTTGCCGCCGGGATGGCTGCGACCGCCGCTCGACGACAGCGTCTCCTGGCTCGGCTCGATCGGCCTCAAGACCGCGTACGTGAGCGGTTGGTGCGCCTTCTTCGACTACACCGGCCGATACGGCCTCGACGCGCAGTTCCCGCTCAGCGACCACGGGGACTTCGAGGACGTCATGACGTTCATCGAGGCATGTCGCCCGCGGAGGGTGTACACGGCGTTCAGCGGCGCGAAAGACCTCGCGAAGGCCGTCGAGCGACGATTGAAGATCCGGGCCGAGGCGCTCCTCACGCGGTGAGCCGATGGAGTCGAAACAGGAAGGGAACAGCGTCGTCGTGAAACTCTCTGACGGGGAAGACTTCGTCCCGAGCCTCGAGGCCGCGGCGCAGAAGCACCGCATCGAGAGCGGCTCGGTCGTCTGGGGGATCGGGATGCTCCAAGACTTCGAGATCGGGTACTTCGGACCGAAGGGCTACGAGAAGACCCCTTTCGCGGAGCGCCACGAACTGCTGGCCCTCCACGGGAGCATCGCAATGCGGGCGGACCCGAAGCTCCACCTCCATGTCACACTCGGCCGACGGGACCACGCCGTGATCGGAGGCCATCTGTTCCGCGCCAAAACTGCCGTGGTCAACGAGATTCAGCTCGCGCGCTTCGACACGCTTCATTTCAATCGCCGGCTGAACGAGAAGACCGGCCTGAGGGAACTCGTCTTCGAGTGATGCGCTCGTCGGCCTATTGCCAGGCGGCCCGATCGAGCTCGCGTTCTTGTTTCGTCTTCTTCCGGAACTGCTTGTAGTGGTCCCGGCACAGATGGACGCGCCGCGGTTCACCGATCAGCTTGAGCTCGGGAAGGACTTCTTTCACTTTCTTCGTCGAGAGGGACCGCTTCGCTTCCTTCCCGCAACCCTGCACCCCGCAGACCTCGTCCGTGGGCATGGGTGCGGCGATGCCAGCGGGGATATTTGTACGTGCGCGGTCCAGGACCGAGTTTCGAGGCCGCCAGGCGCACCTTCGACTCCCGCTATTTCTCCTTGCGGCGCAGCATGCGGGCGGCCGCGATGGAGACGATCGCGAGCGCGGCGACCATCGCCGCTTCCGATCCCGGATCGAACGCGGGACGCGCCGCCGGCGGCGGGAGGCTGACGATGTCCACCGACACCGCCGATAGCGACGGCAGGTAGACCGCCACGACGGTCCCCGGAAGCGGAAGGAGCGTGTACGATGCGTTCCTCGCCACCGAATCGAATGTGTAGAACAAAGCGAGCGTGTCGTCCGAACGGTTCACCGCATCGCCGTTCGCGCTCACGCTGAGCTGGGCGGATCCGTCCGTGGGCATCGTGTTCGGGTCGAAGGCAAAGAGGACGATCGCGCCGCCGGGACGCAACGTGTCGACTTGGACCGAAGCGGCGCGCGGTCGCACCGCGAGAGGCCACGCCGCGACATCGATCCGGTACCGAGCCGGGTTCTGCATCCAATGACCATCCGCCGTGGCGATGAGGTCCAGCTCGGCGACGACCTGGCCCGCGCTGATCGCATCGAGGACGGCCCGCCACTCCGCCTTGTTCGTCGAGGCCGCCGGCACGGACTTGAACACGAGGAGGTCGGGGCTCGCCATCTCCGCGAGGACGCGCGTGCCCGTCACGTTGAACGAGCCGGAACCCAGGAACAAGCGCGCCTCCTCACCCTGGATCGTGAAGGACACGGTCGATGCGCGCGCATGTCCGGACGCCGAGAGGAGGGAGATGTTCGTCGCCGAGGCCGGGAGTTCGATCGTCACGACGCGCGCCATCTCAGAGCGGATCTCGATGACGCCGCTCGGGTCGTCGTGGGCCGTCAGGGTGACGAGGTATCCGTCCGCCTCGAAGATCGGCCCGTGCGCCGCGGCGGACCGCGTGGGAGCAAAGCCATCGATCGCGATCGAGGCCAGGTACGGCACCGGCGCCTCGCCCACGACGCCGCCGAAGAGGTACGCGACGCCGCCTGAGGTGGCGTTGTACGCGAACCGCGCGTAGGTCCCGAGGACGAGGCCGCGCTCATAGGTGAACGCGGCGAAGAGCGCGGTCGGCCAGGGAATGTCGCCCACCGGCCCGCCGCCCAGATCCGAATCCGAAATAGGTCGGAGGACGGGGGACGCGTGAGAGGGGGCAAATCCGCTCAGGGCGACGGGAAGAAGCGAAAGCACCGTAAAGGTCGCCGCCGCCTTCGCGAGAAATGCGCGCGCGTCCGTGCCGTCCTCCCTCCACCAACTAGTGTCGCTTCCCGGATAAGGGGATTTTGGTCCAGATGGGGAACTCGTTAGGACGGATCTCGAACCCTCATGTTCCGCCCCTCGGAGGCCAGCCTTCGACCGGCGTACGCAAAGTATCTTACCGAGGAAGCCTCATTGCGCGGACAAATGGGCCCTCTGGACGTGTTCCTCAGGGTTTCGTTCGCCGGGTTCGCTGCGATCCTGGCGACCGTCTCCGTCCAATCGTACGCGCGTCACCGGGAGCGGCGCTTCCTCCTGTTGACCGCGGCGTTCGGGATCTTCCTCGTCCAAGGCCTGTGGTTGCTGA
>VBLV01000118.1:0-2191 GCA_005879045.1 Methanobacteriota archaeon
GCGGACGACGTGGCGCGGGTCCTCGATGTCGGCGGGACGGGCCTCCTCGGACAGTACATCGGCCAGGAGGCGCTTCGGCGCGGACACGAAGTGATCGCGACCCATCGCGGACGTCACGCCCCCGACGACAAGCGAATCGACTGGCACCGCCTGGACATCCGAGATTCGTCGGCGGTGACGGCGTTGGTCCGAAGCGTCCGGCCGAATCTCGTACTCAACGCGGCCGCGATGACGGACGTCGACGGTTGCGAGGCGGATCCGGACGAAGCGAAGACCGTGAACGAAACCGCGGCCGGACAGCTCGCCTGGAGCTCGAAGCAGGTGGGGTCGGCGTTCGTGCACATCTCGACGGATTATGTCTTCGATGGAACGGGACCCCCAACGGAGGACACGGATCCCTCAAGCGCATCCCGACTCGATTGTCCTTCGGCTCTCTTCCGTCTTCGGGTGGAACCGGTTGTCTTCGAAGACGAACGCGGTGACGTGGATCCTCCAGAAACTCGAGGCGAGTCAGGAAGTGCCGCTTTTTCACGACCAAAGGGTTACGCCAACATATGCAAAGACCGCCGCCGAAGTCGCCTTCGACCTCTGGGATCGACACACCTCGGGGCTCTTCCACGTGAGCTGCCCGGATTGTGCTTCCCGGGTCGAAATGGGTCGCGTGGTCGCAGATGTGTTTCAGATTTCCAATCCAAGGCTCCATCCGATTCCACTGGGAAGCGTGGCGCTCCGCGCGAAACGTCCGGTCGCTCCATGCTTGGTCGTCCGCAAGGTCGAAGAAACGTTAAAGAGGCCCATGCCAACATTCCGCGCTTGTCTTGAGGACATGAAGGCGACGCGATGAAGGGCATCATCCTCACCGGGGGCGCCGGCACTCGACTGAGGCCGCTCACGCACACCGGCCCCAAGCAACTCATCCCGATCGCGAACAAGCCGAACGTGCTCTACTGCCTCGAGGATCTTCGCGATGCGGAGATCACGGACATCGGCGTCATCCTGGGGGACAACCAACCGGGGAAGGTCCGAGAACTCCTGGGGGACGGCTCCAAATGGGGGGTCCATATCACCTACATCGTTCAGGGCGCACCGAAAGGAATCGCCCATGCGGTCCTTTGCGCGGAGTCGTTTGCCGGCGACGACCCGTTCTGCGTCTACCTGGGGGACAACATCCTCAAGGGTGGAATCCGAGGCATGGTCGACGAGTTCCAGACGAAAGGCTACGATGCCGAGGTGATGCTCTGTCGCGTCCCGAACCCGGAGAAGTTTGGCGTCGCGGAACTCGACGCCCAGGGGCACATCGTCTCCCTGGTCGAGAAACCGAAGGCGCCCAAGTCCGAGCTCGCCTTGGTTGGAATCTACCTGCTCCGGAAAAATATCTTCCCGATCATCAAGGCGCAGAAGCCATCGTGGCGCAACGAGCTCGAGATTACGGAGGCGCTCGACGAGTTGCGGAAACAGGGCGGGCGGATTCGGGCCGCCATCGTGAAGGGCTGGTGGAAAGACACCGGGAAGCCGGAGGACATCCTCGAGGCGAACCACCTTCTCCTCGACGACGTCGAGCGTCGGATTGACGGGACCGTCGAAGAGGGCGCGGCAGTCGAAGGACGTGTCCGAATCGGGGAAGGGACGGTTATCGCGACGGGGAGTGTGGTGAAAGGCCCCGTCGTCATCGGCCGCGATTGCATCATCGGTCCGCGCACCTATGTGGGCCCGTACACGTCGATCGGAGACGGTTCGCGGCTCGTCGGCGCGGACATCGAAGCGTCGATCGTCATCGGGGATGCGCTCATTGAGGGCCCCGACAAGATCGTGAACAGCCTCATCGGCCGATCGGTCACGATCCGGAGTGCGGGGAACCGCCTCCCGAAAGGCCATCGGTTGATCGTGGGTGAGAATTCGACGCTCGATTTGTGAGCGGCGCGTTCTTATTATTCGCGACTTCGGACCGCCGCGGCGGTCTCAGCTCCCGGCCTTCGTCGAGCGTAGGACCTTGAAGCCACTCCCGCGTCGAACCACCTCGGCGCTGCCGAAAGAGGCGGCCATCCGCTCTCGGAGCGCGTCGGCACCCTGCCTCGTTCTGGCAACGAGCCAGAGCTTGCCACCGTTCAGGAGATGCATCGGTGCCTCCGATACGATCCGGTCCACGATGGCGCGGCCTGCGCGGATCGGCGGGTTGCACACGATGTGATCG
>VBLV01000118.1:2287-8273 GCA_005879045.1 Methanobacteriota archaeon
TGACGTGACCGCCCTGCGACAGGCGGGCGGCGACGATCCCCAATGTGCCGTAGCCACAGCCAAGATCCAGGATCAACTCGCACGGCCCGACCTCAAGGGCGGTGAGGAGGAGTTCCGTTCCACGATCGATTTCCTTGCGAGAGAAGACGCCCGCGTCGGTTCGGAACGTGAAGGATTGGCCGCGAACGGCGATCTGGATCTCGGCCGGACGTCGCCTCGATTTCGGCTTTCCCGCGAAGTACTGTTCGCTCACGTCGAGAACACAAGCGCGGGCTCGGCTTAAGTGCGCCGCTCAATTTTTTCCGTCCGGCGCCCGCGTCACCTGGTCGAGGAGCACCGTCGCGATCCGCAGGTCTTCGCTCGATCCGACGAAGTTCCCCTGGCGGAATTCATGCTCCGCGCGCGTCAGGACTTCCTGGATATCCGGGAGGAACGTCAATCCGCTCCCCCGGAGGAACTGGGCGCGCTTCCGCGCCTCCTCGATCGCCCTCCCGAGGGCTTCGCGGGCGTTCGTCCGGCGCCCGAACGCATGGAGCGCCCGCTCGAGGTGTTCGATCGCGCGGGCGTAATTCCCTTCTCGGATCGACCGCCGGGTGTCGCGAAGCGCGACATCGGCCTCGTACGAGTGGAATCCCTCGCGCTGCAGACGGGCGTACAAGACCTCGGCATCGGCGATGCCGGTCGTCGCCTTGCGGTACGCATTGCCGATGACGTCGACCTCCTTCCGGAGGCGCGCGGCCATCGCGCTCGCGGCCTCAATGCGGCCTTTCTCAACCATGTCTCGCGCGATCTTGATGTCGGCCTCGAGGCCGTTCGTGAGGACTCCCTCGCCGCGCAGGTACGACATCTGGGCCTCCGTCGCGTCGAAGGATTTCGTCGTATCGAGGTACAGGTTCTTGAGGAGCGTCGCCTTCGCGTCGATCTCGCTCGCCACTTTCGTGGCGCCTTCCGCGTCGCCGAGGGCGAGCTGTCTCGTCGCCTCGTGCAGCGACTCTTCCAGCTCGGAGGCCGCGCCTTCGGCGAACCGCTCGGGATCGGCGGGACCCTTCATCTCTCCGAGCGATTCGATCGCGAGCTCGGCCAAGAAGATGCTGTTCGAGGCCTTCTCGGCGCGTTCCTGGAACGCTCGGCCTTCTTGTTCGGCCCTCTCGACGAGGACTCGCGCCTCGAGGTAGTTCGGCACGAACGCGCCGCTGTCCCAGATCCCGGACAGGACTTTCTTTTCCGCGCGTCCGAGGAGCGTCTCGAGTTCTTCCGTCCGAAGGCCCAGCCGACGCATCGAATCGATTCGAGACTGGAGCGCCTTCGCGGCCTTCTGATATCCACCGAAGCGCTCGTCCAGGGTGATTGCGAGGGACTCCGCTTTCTTCGCGGCGTGGAATGCCTTTGAGAACTGGTTGGAATCGAAGAATCGCTTCGCGACCTGCAGCGCATCCTCCGCGGGTTTGATGTCGGCTTGCGTCAAGCGGAGGACGGTTAGGAGGCCTTCCGATTGACCGATGGCTTCCTCGGCATTCCGGACTTTCGAAGCTCTCAGGATGCCGACGCTCGTTGCCCTCGCGTTGTCCATGGAAACGCCCCCGCACTGCGACCCGCCGTGGCATGGCGTCAGAGGAAAATCCGCGCCAGTCCGGTGGGTTGCGGAATAGATGGAAAGGACACGGGATAATAGTTCCGATGGAGCGACCGACGATTCCATTCTCAATACCACGAATGGCAACGGTTATTACAAGACGGTCCGTACGTCGCTCCGATGGCCGGGCTCTTGCGGTTCTCGCGACCCCTGAACTGCGTGATGTCCGCGGTTGGCGTCGGGATCGGCGGGGTCGTGGGCGTCGGGTCGGCCGCGTGGGGCGACCTCGCCCCGCCACTCGCCTTGGCGGCAGCCGCGGCCGCCGCGTTCACGGCGGGCGGCAACGCCCTCAATGACATCGTCGACCGCGAGACGGACCGCATCAACCATCCGGACCGCCCGCTCGCCTCCGGTCAACTGACGCTCGGTATCGCGCGCGCCTTCGCGGCATCCGCGTTCGTAATCGCTGCGGTCCTGGCCGTCTTCATCAACCCCCTCGCTCTGCTCATCGTCGGCCTGAACGTGACGCTCATGGTCTCCTACGAGAACTGGCTGAAGGCCCAGGGCGCCGCCGGGAACGTCGTCATCGCCTACCTGGTCGGCTCGCTGTTCCTCTTCGCCGGCGTCTCCGTGTTTCGATCCTCGGCCGGTCCGTTGATCCGCACCGGAATCCTCGCCGCCTTGGCGTTCCTTGCGACGCTCGGCCGCGAAATCACGAAGGACATCGAAGACATGCGGGGCGACGTCGATCGTCGCACGTTGCCGCGCCGGATCGGAGCGAGTCGGGCCGGGGGGGTGGCGGCCCTCGCCCTCGCGCTGTGCGTCGCCCTTAGCTTTCTTCCGCTGTACTTTGGCGTCCTCGGGATCGGCTACGCCGTCCTGGTCCTCCCCGCAGACGGAATGTTTATCTACGCCGCCTTCCACTCGGCCGCAAATCCAGCGCGCTCCCAGCGCGTCACGAAGTATGCGATGATCGTGGCCCTCGCGGCGTTCCTCGCCGGTGCGTTCCTGTGAACGTGTACGAGTCGATCCTCGAGCGTCGCCGTGCGGCCCGCCTGCACATGACCCTCCTCGATCCGGACAAGCAGTCGGCGACGGAGGCCGCGACCCTCGCGGCGGAGGCCGGCCGCGCCGGCACGGACGCGATCATGGTCGGCGGCTCGACCGGGGTGACGCAGGACAAGGTCGACGGGACCGTCTTGGCGATCAAGGAGGCGGTCCGGGTTCCCGTGATTCTGTTCCCGGCGAGCGCCGCGAACCTGTCGCCTCACGCGGACGCGTTGTACTTCATGAGCCTCCTCAACAGCCGTGACCCGCGCCTGATCGTCGGGGAGCAGCGCCTCGCCGCGCCGATCGTCAAGGCGTGGGGGCTCGAGACGATCCCGATGGCGTACCTCGTCGTCGAACCGGGGATGCGCGCGGGGGAGATCGGGGACGCCGAGCTGATCAGCCGCAAGAGCCCCACGGTCGCGGTCCAGTACGCCCTCGCGGCCCAAATGCTCGGGATGAAGCTCGTCTACCTCGAGGCCGGCAGCGGATCTCCTGAGCCCGTCCCGGCGAAGGTGATCCAGGCCGTGCGGAAAGCGATCGACATCCCGGTCGTCGTGGGGGGCGGCATCCGAACTCCCGAGGCCGCAAAAGCTGTCGCCGCGGCGGGCGCGGACGTCGTCGTGACGGGGACCATCGTCGAAGTGGCGCGCGAGGGCGACGCGCTCCGCCGGATCATCGAAGCGGTGAAGGCGGCCTGATGCACGTCCTCCGGGCGAAGACGGTCGCGGAGAGCCACGCGGAGACGACGCGGATGGCCCGCCGGCTGTTCGTCTCGCCGCCCGCCCGCCGCATGGTCTTGCCGATCCTCGCCTTCTCCCTCATGGAATCCTTCCTCCTCGTCTACCCATCCCTCGACGGAGTGCGGGTCGCGTGGGGGGCCTTGGGATTCGCGTTGCCCGCGTACCTCGCGGCCTATGCGACGGTCCCCCTCGCGGAGCGACTCGGAGGACGGATGTACTTCCGACGATCGTTCCTGCTCATCTTCGTCGGCCTGATCATGGTCGGCGCGATCGAACTGGTCGTCGTGGTCGCCCTCACGGCCTACTCGATCTTTGGCGGCATGACGTACGCGTTCCGAATCGACCGCGCCGTGGTCCTCGGGTACGGAGCGGTCCTCTGGATCCGGGCCGTCATCCTGACGGCCACGTCGAACTCGATGTACGTGCGGACCCTTCCCGCCGCGTCCCTCCATCCGGTTCTCGGCCTGATCGGTCTCGCGGTCTTCGCCCGCCTGGGCGTCTGGGACATCGTCATGGCCCTCGCCGTGTACGCCCTCTTCTTCCTCAGCGCGGTCGCCTACACGGAGATTGCGAAGCGTCCGCTCCTCCGGTCGTTCGGGGCGGACGGCCTCAAGCTCCTTCGGTCGACGCTGGACCAATACGGCGAACAGGAGGAGTCCGGGGTCGCCGAGCTCGAGACGTTCTTCGATTCAATCAGCGTTCGCGCGCGGGTCCGGGTGGGAGGGCTCGCGTTTCGCTCGGCGAAGCGAATCAAGGCGATCTTCCTCGCACCGACCGTGCACCCGGGTCCGATGGGATTCGTGAGCGGGAGCGATCTCCCGACGAAGGTCGCGCGGGGCCTGACGGACCTCACGCCGAACGTGTTGGTCGCTCACGGCCCGACGACGCACGACGAGAACCCCGCGACGACCGCGGAAGTGAAGAAAGTCTCCGACGCGGTCCGCGAGATGGTCAGCGCCGCCACCTTCGGGCCGAAGGTCGGTCGCGCCTGCCGGGTCACGTACGCGCGGGCGAGCGCGCTCGCGCAAGCCTTCGGGGACGACGTGTTGATCGTCGCCTCGTTCGCGCCGAACCCGACGGACGACATCGACAGCGCGACGGGCCACGCCGCGGTTCAGGAGGCGCGGCTCGTCGGGGCGCGGGACGCGATCTTCGTTGATGCGCACAACTGCCACGAGCCCGGCGTGGGGCTGACGCTCTTCGGGAGCGAGCGGAGTCATGAGATCATCCAGGCCGCGAAAGCCGCCACGCAAGCCGCGCTGCAGGCGCCGAAGGACCGGGTCCGCGTGGGCTATGCCTCCCGACGCGGCTTCGCGACGGCGGACCAGGGGATCGGCGCGCGCGGCATCGAGGCGCTCCTGATCGAGACGGGCGGACAGCGGACCGCCTACGTCCTGTTCGACGGCAACAACATGGTCCCCGGAATCCGAGACGAGATCCGAGCGCGGCTCGCCGGCCTGGTCCAGGAGTCCGAGGCGATGACGACGGACAACCACTCCGTCAACCTGTCGATGGACGGTTTCAACGCGGTCGGCGCGGCCCTCGACCGCCAGACGATCCTCGCGCAAGCGGAAGGGGCGGTCCGGGAGGCGATTGCGAACCTCGAGGAGGTCGAGGTGGCCGCGTTCGCGGGCGAGATCGCCAACTTCCGGATCTTCGGACCGCAGTCCGCGTCCCGATTGACGACGTCGATCAACTCGACGATGGCGGTCCTTCGCCCCGCGCTCTACGTGACGCTCAGCGGAGCGATCGCCCTCGGTGCTCTCGTCATCGTGTTGTTCTAGACGAGATCCAGGAACCAACGGTGGATGCGCAGGTCCCCGCTCAACTCCGGATGGAACGCGGAGGCAATGAGGTGGCCTTGTCGCGCGAGGACGATGCGGTCCTTGTAGCGCGAGAGCTGTGTGCAATCGCCCCACGTCCGGAGGATCGCCGGAGCGCGGATGAACACACAGTGGAACGGAGAGTCGAGCCCCTGGACCTCAAGGTCTGCCTCGAACGACTCCCGTTGCCGCCCGAACGCGTTGCGGTCGACGGCCATGTCCATGAGGCCGAGGAGCCGCGTCTTCGTCTTCTCCGCCTGGCTCCCCGCGTCCTTCGAGAGGAGGATGCTCCCGGCGCAGGTCCCCATGATCGGCATCCCTTCGTCGATGGCCCGGCGCACGATCTCGTCGAACAGGCCGAGCTTCACGAGGAGCTTCGAGATCGTCGTGCTCTCTCCGCCCGGAATCGTGAGGCCGTCCACGCGCGCGAGGTCTGCCGGTCGGCGGACGGCGATCGCCTCGCCTTCTTTGCCGTAATCCTTCATTGCCCGGGCGACTGCGTCGACGTGCTCGCTCACGTCGCCTTGGACACCGATGACGCCGATTCGCATCCGATGGGACTTAGGACGGCGCCCGATAAAAACCATTTCGAACCGTGCGGCGCCGGCAGGGAATAGGCGAGGCGTCAGGCGTTCTCCTGATCCGAGTTCCGAGGGTTGCGGAACAGCTCCTGCAGGATCTCCGCGAACGCATCGGAGTCGAGGAGACCGAGGCGCTGGCTCGCGACGCTGCTGATGACGACGTTATCTCCTGCGTGGGGCGACTCCCGCGGGCGGAAGACGTCGTCTCCCTCCGGGAGC
>VBLV01000119.1 GCA_005879045.1 Methanobacteriota archaeon
CCACATCGACGTGATGGATGGCCACTTCGTCCCCAACCTGACGATGGGACCCGCCATCGTCAAGTCGATCCGACCCCTGACCAAAGTTCCATTCGACGCCCACCTGATGGTCACGCATCCTCAGGATTTCGTGAAGGCGTTCGTCGAGGCCGGCGTGGACGACCTCACGGTCCACGTGGAGAGCGACCATGACGTCCGCGCGACGATCCGGTCGATTCGCGATGCCGGAATCCGCCCCGGCGTCGTCCTGAACCCCGCGACGCCGTTTGAGAAGAGCGTCCCCTATCTCGGCGACGTCGACCTGCTGCTCGTCATGACGGTCCATCCCGGGTTCTCCGGGCAGGCCTTTCGAGCGGATGTCGTGCCGAAAATCCGCGCGGCGCGGACGTACGTCGACAGAGAAAATCTCGCAGTCGAAATCCAAGTCGATGGCGGGATCAAAGTCGACACGGCGCCGGTCGTCGCGGAGGCGGGCGCCGACATCCTCGTATCCGGCAGCGGCATCTTCCCAGACCGCGTCCGAGAGAACTTGATCGCTCTTCGCCGGGCGGCCGAGAAGGGCCGCGCAAGTTCGAAGCGCATCTAGGACAGGATTCGTTGCCCAACCGAATCTCGGCTCGCAAACCTTTAGGAGCAAGAGGGCATCGAGGCGCTTGCGATGGTCCGGCTCGGATTCGTCATCGGAACGCTCCTCCCCGTGGCCCTGCTTGCGGTGAACCTGGCCCTGGGGTACGGCGGAATCCTCGTCACGATCGGCCTCCTGGTGTGGCTGGGGACCGGTATCCTGCTCACGCCGACGTCCGAGGACCAGGCCTAGCCCTTTTCGTATAGCGAGTCGCCGGCGACGGAGAGCTCGACCCACTCGTCGATCGATCGGACGTCCTCCAGGAGGACGTTCACCATCTCCCCGGACTCATCTTCGACGATGAACGAATCGAGGACGTCGTCCGCCTCGTTCGTGTCCCGGACGATCCCCACGAATTCGCCGTCCGAATCGATCACGTTCAGGCCCGCAAAGATCTCCGCCGCCGGGCCGCGGAGCGTTACGCGATCCACAATCCCGCTCACGAACCGACGGCCGAGGCGCATCCGGCCTCCGGAGCCTTCCCCCAGCACGAGCGTGTTCGCCTCTTCGCCGGAGACGTAGCCGACCTCGACGCCTTCTCCGTCGACGACCGCCATTCCGACGAGCGAACGACCCCGCCGTCCGGCCAAACCGAGACACCTCCGGGTGCGTCCTGCGCGGGACGGCCCCGACGGGTGTGCGATTGGCGCGCGGCTACTGAAGCTTTTCGGGAACCGGG
Source organism: Methanobacteriota archaeon (assembly GCA_005879045.1). Classification (GTDB taxonomy): domain Archaea; phylum Thermoplasmatota; class Thermoplasmata; order RBG-16-68-12; family RBG-16-68-12; genus RBG-16-68-12. The sequence goes on from VBLV01000119.1 coordinate 1,305, forward strand.
TTGCGACCGGTCCGAGCCATACGGTTATCAGGTGAGATATCGAGGACGCTTCATTTATACCGGCACACCCGACATCCAACGGTGTCATTCCCTCCCGATGTGGAGGGCGACCCCTCGGTTGGAGCCACATGGCCCGCTGCCCCCTCTGCGAATCGGACGTACCGGACGGGCGTTCCGCGTGCGACGTCTGCGGGCAGCCGTTCGACCGGGGCCTGACGACCCGGGCGGCGCCGGACGTCACGAAACGGGCGCTCGCGGCCGCTCGCAAGGACCTCGTGCCCTCGGGCCGCGACGCCGCTGACCCGTCCTTCGCCCGCAGCCTGTTGGAGCGCGCAGAGCAGACGGAGGCCGCGGGCGACTTGGGACGGGCGCTCGATCTCGCCCGCGCGTCCCGACGGGTGCTCGAGATCGCGCGGCGCAAGGCACGCGTCTCGGATGCGCTCGCCTACGCGGACGCGGTCCTCGAAGGGGCAAAGAAGGCCGGCATCGAGACCCTGGCGTTCCAGCGGAACATCGACCAGGCCCGGGCCCTCGCGGGCCGGGGGGACTTCGTCGCGGCGGAACGCCTGCTTCGGCGAATCTCCATCCGAACGCTCGACCAGCGACGGGAACGAGTCCTCCAGGGAATCGTCGAAAAGGCCCAGGCCCGCGTGCGATACGCGGAAGAGCGCGGCGGGAACGTCGAGGAAGCGGAGGTCCATCTCGCCGAAGCCCGGAACGCGCTCGCCCTGCGCGAGTACAATCGCATCCGACCGCTCGCCTCGAAGGCGATCGAGAAGGCGGATGCGCAACGCAAGTATGCACGCGCCGAGACGATCCTGGACCGCGCCGCGGCGGACGTCGACGCCGCCCGTCGGGACGGCGTGAACATCGCCGAGGCCCGCAAGGTCCTCACCCAGGCTCGGGACGCGCTCCGACGGGGCGTGTACGCGGACATCCCTCTCCTCGCGCAAAGGGCCCGGAACGGCTTGCAGGAGGCGCGACGCCATGCGGTCGCCGACGCGGGCCTGCGGGAGTCCGCCCGCGAAGCCGCGCGCGAGCGGCGGAAGGGCGTGGACGTAAGCCGCGCGGAGCCCATCCTCGACGAAGCCGAGACGGCGCTCGCGGCGAAAGAATATGGCAAGGTCCGGGCGCTCGCGAAGGAAGCCCACGATGCGGTGCGGGAGGCGTCCCTCCTGCAGACGGTCCGGAACGCGTTCGCCAGTCTCCAGGTCGACGCGGAGGACCTGCGGAGTCTCGGGGCCGACGCCGCGGATTTTGAACAGATCCTGGTCGATCTCACGAAGGCCGTCGAGGCGAAAGACCTCGCGGCCGCGCGGCGGCTCGTCGCCCGAGCCCGCCACTCCGCGGAGAGCGCGCGGGACTCGCACTTCCGAACGATCATGGAACAATCCTTGCAAATCATCTTGATGAACGCATCGCGCGGCCTCGATCCGGCGGTCGCCCGGCTGCTCCTGAAAGAGGTCGACGATGCGGTCTCGCTCGGCAAAAGGCTCGACATGCAGGCCCTCATCGACAAGCGCATGGCCGACGCCGATACCGAGACGGAGTCGAAGCTGAACGTGCGCGTCCTCCAGGCGCGGGACGACATCGTCGCGCTCCGACAAGGAGGACAGAACGACACGGTCGGGCTCGAGGGGAAGCTCGCGGACGCGGCCATCGGGATCCAGGAACGCCGGTTCTTCCATGCGGACGCCCTCCTCGACAGCGTCGAGCACGACATCTTCGCGACGCGCGAGCTGATGCGGAGCTCCGCGGCGGAGGTCCTCGGGCAGGCGCGCGGCGAGGTCGCCCGGGCGAGGGCCGATGGCATCCGAGTCGACGCCGCAGCCCAGATGTTAACAGACGCGGAGACGTCGTACTCCGAGGCCCGCTACGGCGACACGATCTACGCCGGAAAAGCGTGCATCTCCGAGGTCGAAGAACTCGCGCACGCCGCCGCGGACACGAAGCGAAAATCCGAAGCCGATGTCGCGCGTTCGAAGCTCGATCGCAGGGAGGGGATCCACCGCCGGATGGAGTCCGTGCGGGCTGAGATCCAAGACCTCCTGTCGCACAACGTCGACCTGGCGCACGCGCTCCAGACGCTCGCGGCGGCGGAGCAGGCGATCGACCGAGGGTCCCTCGAGGAGGCGGAACACCTAGTCGCCTCAGCGGAGGGGATCATGACGGGCGTCAAGGTCACCTTGAACCACCAGGCCAAAGGGGCCCTGGAACGCGCCCGAAAGGCGGTGGAGCAGGCGAGTCGCGACGGGGTCGAGACCCCCGAGTTCGCGGCCCTTCTGGCGAACGCCCAAGCCGCGGTCCAAGCCGGCCGGCCGGCCGACGTGCTGCAGGCCACCGGGGAGATCGACCAACTCCTTTCCGAGAAGCGACAGGTCCGGCATCAGGACGAACAAAGACGGACCCTGGAGACAGCGCGGAGCGCCGCGACGAAACTCATCACGGTCAAAAAGCTGATCATGGACCTGCGAAAGGCGGACATCGACATCACGGGCGCCGAGGAGAGCCTCCGAGCGGCGGAGCATGCCCTCGAGGAACGGAACTTCGACGACGTCGATGCGATCCTGACCGACCTCGATGCGACCGCGAAGGAGTTGATGGGCGAGCTCGTCGCGGCGTCGCGAAACCTGATTGGCCGCGCGGAGCGCAAGATTCACGAAGGACGGGACGCCGGACTCGACGTCGACAAGGCGGTCGCCCACCTCGACACCGCGGAAGCGGCGTTCGAGCGAGGCGAGTACGCCGATGCGGTTGAGCATGCGCGGTCCGCGGAGAAGGAGGTCGCGGATGGGCTCCGGGAAATGCAGAGTCGACAGGCCGAAGCCCGCCGGAAGTCCCAAGAGGCCGCGAGGGCGGAGATGGCTTCGATTCGCAAGACGATTGCGGATCTCGCGCGCGCCGACATCTCGATCCTCGGAGCGGACTCGGCGCTGAGCCGTGCCGAAGCCGCGTTCGAAGAGGGACGGTTCGAGGACTTCTCACGGGAACTCACAGAAACGAAGGAGATGGCCGCCCGGCTGAACGACGGACTCGAGGCGGCCGCGAAGGACCTCGTGTCCTACGTCGAGCGCGAGGTCGCCGAGGTGCGCTCCACCGGACTCGATCCGGGCCGGGCGGAGGTCGTCCTGCTCAACGCCCGTGAGGCGATCAGCGACGGACGCTTCGTCGAGGCAATCGAGTACAAGAAGGTCATCGAAGACATCCTCGATGAGAGCCGCCGCGACAAGGAGACGCGGGTGGCCCGGGACAGCCTGTCGGAGCTCCGGGCGAAGGTCGAGGCCCACGCGAAACTCGGCGCCGACGTGCGAATGGCCTCGGAGATCCTGGCGCGGGCGGAGGCGATGATCGATGCCGGCGAACTGCACGAGGTCGGCGGATATGCGAAACGGATCTCCGAAGAAGTCGACCTGGCGCGGAAGGCGCATCTCGGCTCGGTGGTCGGCTCGTTCTCGCCGATGATCGAGGAAGGCGTGTCCCTCGGTCTCCACGAGGAGGAACTCGACGAGTTCCGCGCCCATGCGGAGGACGCGGCGGCCGCGGACGATCTCGAGGAGGTGTACCGGCTCAAGGGCGACTTGCAGGAGCGGCTCCTCGACGCGAAGCGACATCAGATCGTCAAGAGATCGATGAACGAGATCCAGAGCCTCGACGAACTCGTCACCCAGTCGGAGCGCCTGGGCGTTCCGTCGAACGCGGCGCGGACGCACCTCGACGGAGCGCGGAGGGCGATCGAGGAGGGCAACGTCGACGGCTTCGAGCGCGGACTCACCGAGGCCCGCGCGTCCCTCGAGGAGTCGCGGAAGTCCCACTTCCTCGAGAAGTACGAGACCCGGGTCCATGCCGTCTCGACGATGATGGCGAACGCCAAGCGCGTTGGGGCGGAGCTGGGGGACGCGGCCGGTTCGCTCGAGCAGGCGGAGGCGGCGCTCCGAGCGGGCGACATCGCGATGGCGGACATCCTGATCAAGCAAGCCGAAGTCTCGGTCGGCATCCAGATTCAGAATTTCATCAAAAACAAGTACCCGAACCTCGCGCTCCGCCTGCCGTCGGCCGGCTTGCAGGCCGGGGAGTGGAACCAGTACGTCGTCGAGATCGAGAACCGCGGGAAGTTGCCGGCGCGGAACGTCCAGATCGAGTTCTCCGGCGACCTGGAGGCGAAAGGCGTCGCGCCGATCGCGGAGATCGGCGTGGGCGAGGTCGTCCCGGTCCGGGTCGGCCTCAAGCCGAAAGGCAAGGGCGCGGTCCCGGTTGCGGTCGGGATCACGTACAAGCGGCTCTTCGACGAGAACCGCTACGAGGTCCGGGACACAAAAGAGATCCGGGTCGAACCCGAGTCGACGTACCTCGTCGAGGACGTGTTCCTGATCCACTCCGACGGACGGCTCATCGCGCACCACAGCCGCAAGTTCCGCGAGGAGAT
>VBLV01000310.1:0-1981 GCA_005879045.1 Methanobacteriota archaeon
GGAGTTGCCTAAAGTTCTCCGGGTCATCGACAACGGAAAGGGAATGACCCGCTCCGAGTTTGGTCAGTACCACAACCTGGGTTCGTTGACTAAGGAACGCGGAGCCGGAATCGGCTGGGCGGGGGTAGGTGCAAAGCTCTACTTGGATCGGAGCGCATCAATCTACTCCGAGACGCGGTCAGAGTCATTTGAGGGAGCGAGCAAGTGGTTTCTTCCCAGGGGACCGAAGGGTCCCGTCTGGGACGAAGTCCCTTCACGCGCGTTACTTTCCTCGGGTCACGGCACAGCGGTCGAGATCTCCGTTTCGGACCGGAAGGAGTCCAGAAGAATCTCGGCGGAGGGGGCGAGGAGAGTAGTCTACTCTCATTTCAATTCCGCGATGCAGCCCCATGGCCAAGTTCTAGTGCGGCTCAATGGGGACCATCTGGTTCCATTCGAGCCAGCTCGCGCGGCGGACTCACAGAAGTCAGTTGAAATCCGGCTCCGAAACGGGACGATCGCGAGAATCCGGCTTCGAAACGGGACTAGCGCGAAAGTTTCATTCTTTCTGATGGGCGCTCCGGTCCCGGAGGGTTCTAGGCTGGTCTCACTTGTCGTGCACGGAAAGACGATCGGAGACGCTTACGACTTTCGTCAGGGCGCCCGCATCAGAGAACCTCAGCGGATTTCGGGCTTTGTCCGCTGCGACCCGTTGATCAGGATCGTCACTACATCCAAAGACAGCTTCAACCGAAAGACCAACCAATGGAAGGATTTTGATGCCAAAGTGGGTAGGGCATTTTCTGAGTGGCTACGGGAAATTGGGCAATTGGAACCCACGAGAGTGGAAGACCGACATGAAGCCCTGGCAAAGCGAGTCCAAAGCAACCTGAACCGAATTTTCGACCTGCCTGAAGTCCGAGAACTTGAAGTCGATCCCTTTCAATCCATCGCACGGCGCCGGATGTCCGTCGCGGATCCTGAGAGCGGTCAATTCGGAAGGGAGGTTCTCGGGCAACAGCTGGTGCGTGGGACGATGGGAGGCCCCGAGGCAGGAAACCGTGTTCCTGTGTTGGGCGACGAGGCTGGGATTTCCGTTTTGCCGGACGAACATGGAACAACCAAGGTGAGCGAACAAGAACGCAGTATGCGAACCGGTGTGAAGGTCAACGTTATTTCATATCCCGGGAGAAGCGAAGCTGCTTGGATGGATTTTGCTGAACAAGCCATTGTAATCAACGACCTGCACCCAGCCTTCCGGTGTGCGGATTCTACGGGGGCTTCAGAGTTCTACATAATCGAGACGTGCTTTCAGGTCCTCTCCAGTCTCAAGGAGGACGAGGGGGAACGACAGGCAGTTCTGTCGAAGCTCTTCGAGCTTTACTTGTCCGCTAATCCAATACTCGAGAAATCGGGATGACCACCGCGTGAGGACTGTCGGACCACCGATTGTCATCGACTCCGAACTTGCCTGACAAGCTCAGAGAAGGCGCTCGCGTGATCCAGCTTCACTTTCGTGGGCACGTGGATGAATGAGCGGCCGAACTCGGTCAAGGGCCTCTTGCGCCAACTTCCTCACCCAATCAGGCTGTCTCGGATCGAGCGAGAGGGCGACTAACTGTTGCTCGGCACGGCGCCGCGCCCGACGTGTACGAGCGTCGCTCCTTCCGACCTCTTCCAACCTGAGCACCTGCTGCCGTAGGAGTTGATCGCCAGTTGGGTGGGCGAATCGCTCGAAGTCGGGTGCCTTCAGTCCCACGTAGAACGTCAATGCGACCTCGGTGAACTCCAACCCGCACACCTCGCAGAACGTACGAAGAAGTGTTGCAATCTCGCGCAAGCGGGCGACGTCATAGCCTGAGGAGGGCGGAGCGAGAGATCGAAGTTTCGGAACGATATCACCCCACGCATCAAAGAAGAATCGATATTCGGGGTTCTCTCGCATGTTGGCGAGGAACTTGGCATCCCAAGAGAGCGCGTCGGAACGACCGGCGTTGTATGC
>VBLV01000310.1:2001-2328 GCA_005879045.1 Methanobacteriota archaeon
TCGGGCGCCGATAGAATCGAGGAATTCGCGGGCGGTCATCACGCGGCCGCCGAGAGCGCGGGCGACTCCATCCAAACGCCATGGCAGGTCCTCCAGGGCGGAGATGAGCCGATCCGCTTCGGCGTCGAACGCGAGCCGACTCAGCGCGGTCCCCCTCGGGATAAGAGCGTTGACCGTCTCGATGGCCCAAATCTCGGCCCGATATTCCGCCGAGAAGCCTTGCGCCCAGTGTAAGAAGAATTCGCGGACCGATGCCGGATAGCTGAAGAAGTTCGAGCTCCCCACCTTTTGGTACACCTCGAGATAGTCCCGGACGTGTGCCCACTC
>VBLV01000120.1 GCA_005879045.1 Methanobacteriota archaeon
CTCGCATACCCGGACGATCACCGCATGAAGTCGCGGGGCGTCACCTGGTCGGAACTCGAGGAGAAGCTGAAGAAGCTCGGCGAGATCCAGGAGGTCCGACGCCAGGTCGGGAACGCGGAGAAGAAGGCGAGGGCCCTCGTCGTCGAGGCGGGTGAGCCGTCGTTCAAGAAGCTCCAGCGCCTGGTCGAACAGGTCCGTGTGATGAAGATCAAGGGCATCGACGGGATTTCACGCGCGATCATCCGGAAGCGCGGCGATGGGTACGTCATCTACACGGAGGGATCGAACCTCTCGAAGATCCTCGAACTCCCGTACGTCGACGCCGCGAGGACCAGCACGAACTCGGTTCAAGAGATCTACGAGGTCCTCGGGATCGAGGCCGCGCGCAACGCCATCGTGAACGAGGCGTACAACACGCTCCAGGAGCAGGGCCTGACCGTGGACATCCGTCACATCATGCTCGTCTCCGATATGATGACGAACGACGGCGATGTGAAAGCGATCGGCCGCCACGGCATCTCCGGCCGCAAGTCGTCGGTCCTCGCCCGCGCCGCGTTCGAGATCACGGCCCACCATCTGCTTCGTGCGGCGATCACGGGCGAGGTGGACTACCTCGACGGCGTCGCGGAGAACGTGATCGTGGGCCAGCCCGTCACCCTCGGCACGGGTGCGGTGAACCTGATTTACAAGCCGCCTCCCGGACTGCCGAAACCGACCGCCGTGGCGAAGCCCAAACCGGCCGTGACGCCTCCGCCCCCGGTGCCGGCCCCGGAGGAGCCCTTGCAGGAGGTCGTCCCGTGATCGACGTCCCGCGCGCCCTACGCGTCGCGACGGACACCGGCGAGGTGCGCTTCGGCCTGCGCGAGGTCCGCCGCGCGGCGAAGTCGAAGAAGGCGAAGCTCGTGGTCCTCGCCTCGAATTGTCCCGCGGAAGCCGCTCGGAATCTGGGGGACATCCGCGTCTTCCGCTTCGGCGGCACGAACGTGGATCTCGGCGCCGCCTGCGGCGTGCCCTTTTCCGTCGCGGCCGTCGCGGTGATCAGCCCCGGGGAATCGAACATCCTGACCGTCTAGGATTCGCATGGCCGAGATCGTTTTCGACGAGCAGACGATCAAGTACGTCGCGTTATTCCAGGATCTCACCCGGACGACGGTTGTGGACTGCGTCGACGCGGGCGACAAACTCATCTTCGTCGTCAAGGAAGGAGACATCGGCAAGGCGATCGGCAAGAAGGGCGAGAATATCGCGAAGCTGAAGCGCCTGATCAACAAGGACATTCACGTCGTCGAGTACTCGGAACACCCGGACAAGTTCGTCGCGAACGTCTTCCGGAATTTCGACGTCAAGTCCGTGCAGATCGAACAGCGGGGGGACGTCGTCCACGCGACGGTGACCGTCGAGTCGACGAAGAAGGGCCGGGCGATTGGGAAGGACGGAAGGAACCTCCGCGTGTCGCGCGACCTGATCGCCCGCCACCATCCGATTCAAAGTGTGAGCGTGGCCTGAGCCGGGCACCTCGCTCGTCACCACGAGTGAGTAGGAACCTTAACGTATTTCGGCTGCTTCGTCGCGCGCCAACCGGGTCGCCCAGGGCTGGGTGGCCCGCAATCGCCGACGGAGGCGAGCCGGATCCAATACAAGTGGACGGTCTTGACGGTCACCACCGTGGGCGTGCTGATGGCCGGGATCGACTCCCGGATCGTGATCGTGGGTCTGCCGCAGGTCGCCGCGAGCCTCGGGGCGGACGCGGAACAGGCGATCTGGATCACCCAGGCCTATGTCCTCGGGAGCACGGTCGCCCTCTTGCTCATCGGGCGCATCTCCGACATCGTCGGACGCGTGAAGCTGTACACGAGCGGATTCGCGGTGTTCACGGTCGGCTCGCTCCTGACGAGCCTCGCCGTCGATCCCGCCCAGGTGATCGCGTTCCGGGCGGTCCAGGGCCTCGGGTCCGCGATCCTGTTCACGAACAGCGCGGCCATGATCGTCGACGCGACGCCCGCGGACGAACTCGGTCTCTCCCTCGGGATCAACCAGGTCGCCTTCCGGATGGGCTCGATGGCCGGCCTGACCCTCAGCGGCATCATTCTTTCGTTCCTCGACTGGCGCGCCCTGTTCTACGTGAACGTCCCGATCGGAATCTTCGGCACCGTGTGGGCCCACTTCCGGCTGCGGGAAATCGGGAAGCTCGAGCGCGGGGCCCCGATCGACTGGGGAGGTTTCGCATCCTTCACCGTGTTCATCATGAGCCTCCTCCTGGCCCTCACCCTCGCGGCGTACGGGGTCGTCGAGACGAGGACGGTGTCGATTCTCCTCGCCGTGTCGTTCGTGAGCCTCGGGGTGTTCGTGGTCCTCGAGCGTCGCCATCCGCATCCCCTGCTCGACCTGAAGCTCCTGCGGATCCGCGAGTTCACGGGCGGCGTCGTGGCACAACTCCTGAACGCGATCGCATTCGGCGCCGTCCTGCTTCTGTTGAGCCTCTACTTCCAGCTCGTGTTGAGACAGAGTCCGCTGACGACGGGTCTCCTCATGATCCCGCTCGACATCTCCACCCTCGCGGCGGGTCCCTTGAGCGGCCGCCTCTCGGACAAGTACGGCCATTTGCCCTTCACCACGTCCGGGCTGGCGATCATCAGTCTGTCCCTCTACCTGTTCTCGACGACCGACGCCTCGACTCCGTATTCGCATCTCGTCGTGTACATGCTTCTGTTCGGCGCGGGCCTTGGGTTCTTCGCCTCCCCGAACATCAGTTCGATCATGGGGTCCGTCCCACCGGTGCGACGCGGGATCGCGTCCGGGTTCCGCGCGACCTTCTTCAACGTCGGTTATACGATCAGTTTGAACCTCGCGATCCTCATTACGACGTTCACCGTGCCATACGCGTTGGTCACGCAGATCATTCGATCCGGGAACACCCCCGGGATTTCGGATGCGGAGCGGATGCTCTTCGCGGAAGGGATCAAGACGACCTACCTCTGGCTGGCGGGGATTAACACCCTCGCGATCCTGCCATCCCTCCTGCGGGGGCGGCGGCCGAACCGCATTGCTCCGGCGGCGGTTGCGGCGATCGACCCATAGATTGCGATTACTGAATGCGCACCGAGGCCAACCAAACGATTATTACCGCGGGGACCGTTTTCGTCCTGCCTGCGGTGGCAGGTGAAGGGATCCCCCCTCCATGTCCCTCCCGGCCAGGGAGCCCCCTCCTTCGGCGGACGCCTCCCTCACCTTGCGGTTTGACGATTCGGATCGCGACGTCCTCGCTCGAGCCTTCCGGACGCCCGGCGAAGGCTCCCCCGCGTGGCGCTTGAACGGGACGGCCCATCGGATCTCGCTCGTGCACGGATTCGATCGGCTCCTCGCATGGCCCGTCCTTCAGGGCGTCGCACGGTACGAGCACCAAGAGCGAACGGCCCTGCGGGTTCTTCGCGACATGCGGGGTCGGGCGATCCTCGCGGACGAGGTCGGCCTCGGCAAGACGATTGAGGCGGGACTCGTCCTCAAAGAATACGCGGTCCGCGGGCTCATCCATCGAGCGCTCGTCCTCACACCCGCGGCGCTCACGGACCAGTGGCGAGAGGAGATGGAGACGAAGTTCTCCCTGCCGTTCGCGGTCCTTCGATCTGTCCGAGATTGGGACCGAAAGCCGTTCCTGATTGCGTCGATGGACACCGCGAAGCGGGAACCCCATCGCGGTGCGGCCCAGGCTCGGCCCTGGGATCTCATCATCGTCGACGAAGCCCATCGGCTCAAGAACCGACTCAGCCTGAACTGGCGGTTCGTCGCGGGCCTCTCGAAGAAGTACATGCTGCTGCTCACCGCGACGCCGGTCCAGAACGATATGGACGAACTGTTCAACCTCGTGACCCTACTGAAGCCCGGCCAGTTGCACACCTATGACCGGTTCCTCGAACGGTACGTCGCGAGCGCCGACCGACGGGTGCCGATGCGGGTGCCGGAGTTGCGCGGGCTCCTCCGGGACGTGATGGTCCGCAATCGACGCGGAATTGCATTCACGCTACCGCCGCGACGCGTGCACAGCCTCGCGGTCCGCCTGAGCCCCGCGGAGCGCCGTCTCTACGATGACGTGACGGAATTCGTGCGGGACGCGTACTGGTCGGCGTCGGGTCGCCTGCCGTGGACCGCGCGGTTGACTTTGATCGTCCTGCAACGTGAGATTGGGAGCAGCACTTTCGCCGTGGCCGAGACGCTGCGACGTCTCGCTCAGAGCCCGCTCTTCCGGCTCGACGAGCGGGAGCGTCTGGAGGAACTCCGACAAGAGGCCGTGGCGATTTCCTCGAATGTGAAGGCCGCGCGCCTGCGCACTTTCCTCAAATCCATCGACGAGAAAGTGCTCATCTTCACGCAGTACTTGAGGACGTTGGAGTACCTCCGAGAGGTCCTCGAGGCGGACGGGCACCGCGTCGCGTCATACCACGGCGGTCTCTCCCTCGCGGCGAAGGACGCGGCGGTGCGGACGTTCCGCGAGGACCGCGAGATCTTTCTGAGCACGGAGGCGGGGGGCGAGGGCCGGAACCTCCAGTTCGCTCGGACCGTCGTAAACTACGATCTTCCGTGGAACCCGCTCCGGATCGAGCAGCGGATCGGGCGGGTGCATCGACTCGGTCAGGACCGCGAGGTCCACGTCGTGAACGTGTGGGCCGAGGATACCGTGGAGGCGAACTTGATGGAGCTCCTCGACCGCAAGATCCACATGTTCGAGCTCGTCGTGGGAGAGCTCGACCTGATCCTGGGCAACCTCGACGAGCGTCGCTCGTTCGAGGACCTAATGATGGACATCTGGGTCCTGCGGGAAGCGGAGGCACGGCGGTCCGCGCTGCGCCGCCTGGGGGATTCCCTCGTCCGCGCCCGGGCCCAGTATGAACAGGTGAAGGAAACCAATGACACGGTCCTCGGCGACTCGGGCGAGGCGGTGTCCGCGTGAGCGATGTGCCGCCGTTACGGCCGTTCGTCATCGAGGCGCTCACGGATCTCGGCGCGAGAGTGTCCGACGGCGATTCGCTCGTCTGGGTCCAAGCCCCCGAATCGGTGCAACGGGATCTCGAGGTGCCGGCGCGCTTCGCGCTCTCATTCGATCCGGAGCGAAGCGGAGAGTTCGAGGCCGAGATGGTCGCTCCGGGTAGCTACTTCCTGGAGCGGCTGGTCTCGGTCGTCACCCGCCGAGGTCAGTGGGATGTGTCGCGATGCGCGGTCACGGCCACGGATTGGATCTCCGACACGTTGCATGAGTCCGGCCTCGATCCGGAGACTGCGGTCTCTTCGCGTGTGGATGGAATTGAGGACGAGCTTCTGCTGCTCTTTGCGTTCCGCGTGACCCTTGTCTCGGACGAGAAGCGCGAGAGCTTTCATCTGGTCGCGGTCTCGCTCGTCGACGGATCCACGTGGCCGGAGGACCCGGACCGTGCGGGCCGGGGTCTCGTGCCGCATCCTGCGCCAGCGATTCGCCCCGATCTGGAGGCGGCGTATCGCCTCGCGACCGAATCCCTCCGCACGACGACGGGCGTCGAGGTCGAACGGTTCCGCACGCGGAGCCTCGGCCTGTTGGAAGAGGAGGTCCGGCGCATCTTCGGATATTTCGACCGGACGATCGACGGACTCCGCGAATCCGACCCGGGCGGATCGCAGGACCTGCTCCGAGCGGTCATGGCGGAGCGGGATCGGCGCCTCACGGAAGCCGTCGAGCGGTTCGATCCAAAGGCGAGTGCGTCCCTGTGTTCGATCCGCGCGATCCTGGTCCCGACGGCTCGCCTCCACCTCGAATTCCCGGATGGCACCAGAACCGAATCCAGGC
>VBLV01000121.1:0-575 GCA_005879045.1 Methanobacteriota archaeon
CCGATGCCGAAGGCCTCGGAAAGGACGCGGTGCTGAAGAAACTCGGTATCCCACTGAGTGCCGTCCGTCTGAAGTGCGCCCTCCTCTCCCTTCACGTGCTCAAACTCGCCCTCGGCCAGAAGGCGGACGTGTCGACCTGAGGCGTTCGATCTCATGCGTTCGGCTACGAAGTCGCCGAAGGCCTCGCGCGTTGCGGACCTCATCGGGGACACCCCGCTCCTCCGCCTCGACCGATTGACGGCGCATGTCTCTGGCGGCGTGCACCTGTACGCAAAGGCCGAGTGGCACAATCCGGGCGGGAGTGTCAAGGACCGGGCTGCGCTTGGGATGTTGCGCGCCGCCGAGCATGCGGGCCTGACGAGGGAAGAGGTCCTCCTCGACGCGACGTCGGGAAACACGGGGATCGCGCTGGCGATGCTCGGGGCCGCCGAAGGCTATCGCGTGACCCTGTGCGTCCCGGCGAACCTCAGCCCGGAGCGCAAGCGGGTCCTCAGGTCGTACGGGGCCGAGCTCGTCTTCACGCCCGCCACCGAGGGGACGGACGGCGCGCAGCGAGGTGCCAAAGCGCTCGCGGC
>VBLV01000121.1:598-13443 GCA_005879045.1 Methanobacteriota archaeon
ACGAGGCGAACTGGCGGGCCCATTTGGAGTCGACAGGTCCGGAAATCTGGGAGCAGACCGCCGGGACGATCACGCACTTCGTGGCCTGCCTCGGGACGACGGGGACCTTCGTCGGCGTGGGACGCTATCTGAGAAAAATGAATCGGACGGTGCGTCTGGTCGGGGTGCAACCGGACAGTCCGCTCCACGGCCTCGAAGGCGTGAAGCATCTCGAGACGTCCGTCGTCCCGGGAATCTGGGATCCGAGCCTGGCGGACGAGATGATGTTCGTCGCGACGGAGGACGCTCAGGCCGCGAGTCGACGGCTTGCACGGGCAGAAGGGATCCTCGTCGGCACGTCGAGCGGCGCGGCGTTCGACGCGGCGTTGCGCCTCGCGGAGCGAATCCGCGAAGGCGTGATCGTGACCGTCTTTCCGGATGCGGGAACGAACTACCTCGGGGAGCGGTATTGGGAGGAGGCACCGTGACGATCGAGATCCCGAAGGCGGTCCTTCAAGCGATTCAGGATCATGCGCGCGAGGCGTACCCGGAGGAATGCTGCGGTTTTCTCATCGGCCATTCGAGTGCTCCGCGGCGCGTCGTGGAATCGCGCCGGGCCCGGAACGTCGCGACGGAGAACCGGTCGCGGCGATACATGGTCGATCCGCTTGAGCTGCTCCGGGTCGACGACGATGTGCGAAAGAAAAACCTCGATCTCATCGGGATCTACCACAGCCATCCGGACCATCCCGCCGCTCCCTCCGAGTACGATCGATCCCGTGCGGCGAGTTGGTTGTCGTACGTGATCGCCAGTGTCGTGGACCGACATCCGAAGGACGTGACCGCATGGCAGTTCGACGAGGCCACCGGATCGTTCCGACCCGAAGAGATTGTCTATCGTTGAACCCCGCCCCGCATCTCCGCCCGATGCTCTCTCTCGGGATTCGGATGCGCAGCACCCGCGGGACGAACCTTAAGTATAACACCGTCATGGAACAAGTACGATCATGCCTGCGGTCCGAATCGTCATTCCCACGGCCCTTCGTCAATACGCGGCGAACCACGATGCGGTGGAGGTCGAGGCCGAAAGCGTTGAACAGGCGCTCGGCGACCTCGTGGACCGCTTCGACCAGCTTCGACGTCATCTGTACGCGGACAACGGCCGACTGCGAAATTTCGTGAACGTCTACGTCAACGAGGAGGACATCCGCTACCTCGAGAAGGATGCGACCCCCCTCAAGGAAGGCGACACGATCTCGATCGTCCCGAGCATCGCGGGCGGTTCGTTTTCGCTCATGGATCGGCTCGGAGCGAAGCGGAAGGACGTCCTCATGCCGGCGGAAATCAAACGCTATTCCCGGCACCTGATCCTGCCCGAAGTCGGCATGGCGGGGCAGTTGAAGCTCAAACAGTCGTCCGCCCTGATCATCGGCGCCGGTGGGCTCGGCGTGCCGCTCACGCAATACCTCGGCGCCGCCGGCGTGGGCCGTCTCGGGATCGTCGACTTCGACGTCATCGACGAGACGAACCTGCAGCGCCAGGTGCTGTACGGGACGAAGGACGTCGGCCGCAAGAAGATCGAGGTTGCGAAAGAACGGGTCGCCCAGATCAACCCGAACGTCGACGTGCAGACTTACGAGACGCACCTGACCTCGGACAATGCGCTTGAGATCCTGAAAGACTACGACGTCGTCATCGATGGGACGGACAACTTCCCGACCCGGTACCTCGTGAACGACGCGACAGTCCTCCTGAACAAGCCGAACGTCTACGGATCGATCTTCCGTTTCGAAGGCCAGGCGAGCGTCTTCCACGCGGCCAAGGGCCCTTGCTATCGCTGTCTGTATGCGGAACCGCCGCCGCCCGGCCTCGTTCCGTCGTGCGCGGAGGGCGGCGTGCTTGGCGTGCTCCCGGGCATTATCGGATCGATCCAGGCGATCGAGGCGATCAAACTTCTCCTCGGGAGGGGCGACACGCTCATCGGTCGTCTCCTCGTCTTCGACGCACTGCGGATGAAGTTCCGGGAGCTCAAGCTGCGTAAGAATCCCGAGTGCCCAATCTGCGGATTGAATCCGACCATCAAGGAACTCATCGATTACGAGGAGTTTTGCGGCTTGCGAGGCCCGTCAGAGCAGGTCGGGGAGGAGTTCCAGATCACGGTCGCGGAGCTGAAGCAGAAGATCGACGGGGGCAAAGCGGTCGTCCTCCTCGACGTTCGAGAGCCGATGGAATGGGAGATTGCTCGCCTGGACAAGGCGGTCTTAATGCCGGTGGCCCAGGTTCCTTCCCGAGTGAACGAGCTTAGCACGGCCGACGAAATCGTCGTCTATTGCAAGACCGGCGTCCGCTCGGGCCGGATCACGAACTTCCTCCGGGAGATTGGGTTCCGTAAAGCCAAGAACCTCGTCGGCGGGATCGACGAATGGGCGGAGAAGATCGAGCCCGAGATGGCCCGATATTAGGCCGTCGCAAATCATAAGCCTTGCAGGAACTTTGCCGGATCTCCATGCCGCTCGATCCGGGAACGGTGCATCGCTTCGCCATGCTCGAACGGGCGGTCAAATCGTTCGCGAGGACCGGCCGTTTCGATGAATCGCTCAAGCTCGTCGAGGAGATGCTCGAGATCGCCCCGGAGGATGCGGGCCTTTCAAAGTTGAAGGCGCGCGTTGCGGCCGAATTGGTCCATCAAGCCATCCAGGCGCAGAAGATCGCCGCCGCGACCCAGATCCTCGGCCTCGTCGAGACGAAGATTCCCCCGGCGCACCTCGGCCCGACCGAAAACGAACTCCTTGGGAAAGCCAAAGAACACCTGTACTCGATGTGATTCGCACAGATTTATGGCGGACGGTGAGGCTCGGAACCGCCATGTCGCCTAAAGGTTCCGCCGAGGACTATGTGAAGGAAATCGAGGCGATGCGTCGAGAGCAAGATTTCTTCTTCAGGGAGGACGCCGAGTCCCCGATTCCCCACGAGCTCCGCCACAAGTTTGAGGGGCTCGCGTATTTTCCTCCGGATCCGAAATACCGGGTCCCCGCCAAGCTGATCAAAGACCCGAATCCCCAACGGGTCATCCTCGCCACTTCCAAGGGAGTTCCGCGGGAGATGACTCGGTATGGCGTCCTCGAGTTCGAGATCGACGGCACAAAGCAACGACTCGCCGCGTTCAAGTCGGTCCCTCAACCAGGCCATCACCACGCGGACGAGAGCCTCTTCGTCCCGTTCCGTGACGCGACGTCCGGCAAGGAGACGTACGGGGCGAGTCGATACCTCGACATCGAAGAACAGCCGACGGATGAGTACGTGATCGACTTCAACCTGGCGTACAACCCATACTGCGCGTACAGCGACGACTACGTGTGCCCATTCCCGCCGCGGGAGAACTGGCTTTCGGTGCCGATTCGCGCCGGCGAGAAGAATTTCCCGCTAGCTCACTCGGGTTCGTCGCGCATCACGAGTCGGTCCCAACGAGCCAGTCGAGTCGCCGTTCGCGATTCGATAGGATTTCTTCTGGGCCTTTGAAGTCCTGTTCGACGACCGCGAGCCTCTCGATGAGGGTCCGGATCGCGTCCGTCGTCGGTGCGCGGACATCGAGCCCGGCGAGACCGAGCTGACGCTTCACGATCGGCATGCCAGTCTCCACGCCGCCCAGGTGGTAGCAGAAGTCCGTCATGATCTTGTCCGTCACCCGAATCAGGCGGTCGACGGGTTCCTGCGGGGGCGTCACCAGCGCGATCCGTCGAATCGGATGGCCGGCTGCTTGCAGGATCTGCTCCCCGAGCGCCTTGAACGACGACTCGACCCGGTCCCCCGTCTTCGCACTCGTCAGGATCCCGGGACACGAATATTTCTGCGTGAGGAAGTACAGGTACTCCTCGGCCCAGACCCGATCCGGGACGAGGTCGGACTTGTTCCCCGCGAAGACCGTGGGGATTCGCCCCGCGAGCCTCCAGACGGCCGGGATCCAGTAGTCCTCGAGGGCCCGGCGGCTCTCGTCGTTCGTGGCGTCGTACACGAGCAGGACCCCCTGGGCTCCTTTGATCGCCGTCTCCTGCACCCCGCTGTATCCCTTCTGCCCGAGGACGTCCCAGATCTGCATGACCATCTCGACCTCGGCCAGGGGCGATCCGATGCTCACGCTTCGCTTCGACACTTTCGTGCCGACCGTCGTGATGTAGTCGTCCGAATACTGGTCGACGACGAACCGACGGACGAGCGAGGTCTTCCCCACTCCGCCGTCGCCCAGAAGGACGACCTTCGATTTCATTGGATCTCGCGGCATCGAAGGACGAGTGCGCTATCCCCGAGCCCCCTTCTTGAACCGTTCCCCGTGGTTCTCATCGGGAGCACTTAATGTCCGCTCCGCGAGCATCCGCGCGGGGAGGGGGATTTGAACCCCCGGGCGCAGAGCGCACTGGATCCTCGCGGACGGCCTTTCGTCCTTAGCAATCCAGCGCCCTACCAGGCTAGGCGATCCCCGCAGCCGGCGCCTATCAAGGCACAACCTATAAACGCTTTCGGCGCCACGGTCCGCTCTCCTTTGGAACACATGAACGAGGTTCCAAAATCGTCTTGGTCGCGGGCTACTGCGTATACGGAAGGCCGTCGCGACGCAGCATTATTATGCATGATGTCCTCCCGCTCTCGGCAAGCCCCGATCCCCGAACTAGATCCAGACACTCAGTCAGCGACTTGGCCAAGAACCCTGGATCGTGACGGGCCATTTGCGGACATGACTCTCATCCTCGTCTCGAACCGTCTTCCGGTCACCGTTCGGAGAATCGGGAACCGCCTCGACGTGCAGCCGAATCCCGGCGGAGTCGCGGCGGGCCTCGCCTCCTTTCATCGAGAATTGCAGGCTCGCTGGTTCGGATGGCCCGGCTCCATCGCCCCAGGCGAATCCAAGCAAGTCACCGCCCGACTCGAGAAAGAGTTCGATTGCGTTCCCGTGATTCTTCCTTCCACCCTGGCCCGCCCGTACTACGCCGGCTTTTCGAATGGGACCCTGTGGCCGTTGTTTCACTCCTTTTCCACGTACGCGAGATACTCGGCCTCGGAATGGGAGGCGTATCGCACCGTCAACGCGAAGTTCGCGGACGCGATCGTGCAAGCCCTCCGCCCAAAGGATCAGCTGTGGATCCACGACTACCATCTCCTCCTCCTGCCTCGCTTGATCCGCGACCGGGTTCCCGAGGCCCGGGTCGGATTCTTCCTCCACATCCCGTTCCCGCCGTACGATGTGTTCCGTCTCTTGCCGTGGCACCGGGAAATCCTTCAGGGCATGCTCGGTGCCGACCTGATCGGCTTCCACACCTACGACTACGCCCGCGCATTCCTTGGAAGCCTCCTGCGGGATCTGGGCCTCGACAATCGGATTGGCACGATCGTCACGGGCCATCGGGCGGTGCAAGTGGACGTGTTCCCCCTCGGGGTCGATGTCGCGAAGTTCAATTCGACTCCGATCGGTCCCTCCGCCGGCCGTTCGATCGCACGCCTGAGGAAAGGGCTGGAACCGTCGAAGCTCCTCTTCTCGATCTCCCGTCTCGACTACACGAAGGGCATCCCAGAAGGGCTCGACGCGTTCGGACGCTTCCTCGAACGGCACCCGGAGTGGCGTCGGAAGATCACCTACCTCCTCGCCGTGGTCCCGTCGCGCGAGCGAGTGGCCGAGTACGCTCGGCTGAAACGGGCGATCGACGAGCGCGTCGGCCGCATCAACAGCCGGTACAGCACGATCGCGTGGTCGCCGATTCGATATGTGTACCGCCAACTCGACTTCGACGAGCTGATCGCCCTCTACCGGGTGAGCGACGTGGCGATCATCACCCCTCTGCGAGACGGGATGAACCTCATCGCGAAGGAGTACGTCGCGGCGAAGCAGGAGCCACGAGGCGTCCTGATCCTCAGCGAAATGGCCGGGGCATCGAAGGAGCATCGTGAACCCGAACGACGTGGAGGATGTCGTGGGCGCGATCCATCGGGCGCTCACGATGCCCTTGGAGGAGCAGGCCTGGCGAATCCGGGCGATGCAGGACCGGCTCCGACGCTACGACGCTCGGACGTGGGCGATGCGGTTCCTCGAGCGCCTCGACGATGCCGTCCGGCTGTCCGAGGATCTCACTTCGAAGCGGCTGTCGGACGCACACCGGAAGGAGATCCGCCAAGCGTACCGGAAGGCGGCTCGCCGGCTGTTGCTCTTCGACTATGACGGGACCCTCGTCTCCTTATCGGTTCAACGGGAGACCGCGCTCCCAGACGACCGCGTCATGGGGATCCTGAAAGGACTCGTGTCCGATTCGACGAATCACGTCGTGCTCGTGAGCGGCCGGCCGCGACGGGATTTGGAGCCCTGGTTCGGGGAGCTCCCGTTGACGCTCATCGCGGAACACGGCGCCTGGGTCCGCGACCGCGGGGATCGGGAGTGGCGGTCCACGCTGCCACTCGAGGAAGGATGGAAGGTCCGCGTGCGACCGGTGATGGAGCGTTTCCTCGATCAGGTCCCAGGCTCGTCCCTCGAGGAGAAAGATTTCTCAATCGCGTGGCACTATCGTGCGGCGGATGTGGAGTCCGGGACCCTCGCGGCGAAGGACCTCGTCGACATCCTGACCACCCTGACCGCGAACTTCGATCTTCAGGTCCTGCCGGGGAACAAGGTCGTCGAGATCCGCCGCGGCGGGGTGAACAAAGGCACTCACTTCGCGACGCATCTGGCCCGCGAACCGTGGGACTTTATCCTGGCGGCGGGCGACGACTGGACGGACGAGGCGTTGTTCGCTGCGCTCCCTCCGAGTGCGTTCTCCATCCGGGTTGGAATCACGGCGTCGTCCGCCCGGCTCAACGTGGAGAGCGTGGCTGCGATCCTCGACCTGCTCGAGTCGCTGGTTACCGCCACGCGGTGACCTTTCGGCGCGTCATCTCATGGCCCGCGTCACGAGGCCGATGGCAAGGGACCACGGTGTCGCGTGAAACGCGGAACTCGGAGCGAAGTCTCTTTGTACAGGGGCATGCGTCGGTGCGGCCCGAATGGTCTCTGCCCCGCCGGCCCCGCCACCGTTTCGGGTCTCCCAGCGCTTCCGGTATCGCGAGTTGCTCGGGCTCGTGGCGGTCCAGTCGTTCGGCAACCAGATGACCGGCAGTTTCTGGATTGTCTACTTGGTGAGCCGACCGGTCGACTTCCGGGTCGCGACTCTCCTGTGGGTCATCGCATTCCTCACGGCGGCTCTTGGGGTCCTCCTCATGGCGCGCGGGCGGCCGATTCCCGCGAGGACGAGCATGACCGTCGGCCTCGCAACGATGGCCGCGGGTCACTTCGCCTTCGCGTTCCTGCCGGCGAACTGGGTCGTCTTGGTCGGCGGGATAGCCTTCGGCGTTTACCTGCCGCTGTTCTGGCTCCCCATGAATTCCTTGCTCGTCCGAGAAACGAGTCCGGCGAACCGTGCAGGCCGCCTGGCGGGCGTCACCGCGACCTTCACGACGGTCGCCGTCGTCGCACCCGTCCTCGGCGGGTATCTGGCCGTCACCGTGGGATTTCGGTTCCTCTTCTCGCTCGGAGGACTTATCCTCGCCGCCAACCTCATCCGTGCGCGCCGACTCGTGCCGCGAGAGGAGTCGTTCTCCTACGTCATTAATTTGCGGCGGATGGGCTCGCGGACCGCCCTCGCATTCGCGGGACAGGGAGGCGTCGACGGATTGCTCTCCGTGGCCACGCCGCTCGGCTCGTTTCTCCTGACCCGGGATTCGTTCGCCCTCGGGCTCCTGTTCGCGCTCTTCTCGCTTGCGGCCGGCATCGCCGCGGTCGTGCTCGGCCGCGTATCGGATCGAGTGAAGGCCCGGAGTCCCTTTCTCCTCCTGGGACCGGCCCTTTCCGTCCCTGCGTGCCTCCTCGCGTTCGCATCGCGGGACCTCGGATCCTTCGCCTTCGCCATCGGTTGGCTCTCGATGACCTCCGTGGTTGCGCCGTCGTTCATCTACACGATCCTCGTGGATCGCATGGAAGACTCGATCCCAGCCGTCACCGCGACGCGGGAGTTCATCCTGAACACGAGCCGCTCCGTCGCGCTGTTCGCGGGGCTCCTCGTGCTCGCGTCCGGCGGCGATGTGTACGCTCTGTACTTGCTCGTCGGCGGAGTGATTCTCCTCGAGGCACTCGCGAAGTGATCGCTACAGCGGCCGCATCGGTTCCTTCGGGACGATCACGACTCGGATGACAGGACCAGGACCCTCAGGCTGTTCGACGATCGGTTCCGGTTCCGCGGCCGCGTGCCGCTTCCAGTCGCCGCGATGGTAACGCTCGCGCCGGGCGAATAATTGAACCATCGCGTCGATCCCGAGCAGGTCTTCGTTCATCCCGGACCACCATTGGAGCCGGTCCCCGTATCGCTCCTCGATGTCGGCGAGGAAATCCCGGAGGCTTGTGGAAAGACGATTCCGGATTGGGCCCGATCCGATCGCAGCGACGTACACGTGTTCGGAGCGCTCCAGGGCGACCGTCTTGCTTCCGATTTCGAATTGCCTCAACCCCCCGATTTCCTCCTGGAACACGTCCTGGGCGAAGGACATGATGGCCGTTAGCATGCCGGCGAGAATATCAGCGTCCCCGTGTGAATCTCGACGGCCTGTCGTGTGCGCGATCAGGAGTCCTTCGCGGTTGATGAGGAAGAGGTCCTCGATTCGGAAGGCGTGGTTCGCGGACTGGCGGAGCGCGATGAATCCGGCGAGGGCAAGGGCCCCCGCGAGCAGCACCAACCCGGGCCAGGGCGCGGTGTACCAGGGCGGCGACGGAGGGACGGCGACGGTCGGCGGTTCGACGGTCACGTTCGCGCTGCCCCGGACGGTCCCTTGTGCCACCGTCACCACCCCGGTCCCGGGGAGGGTCGGTGCATGGAACGTGGCCGACGTGGCGTTGACGGTGACGAGCTGACCGATCGTCGAGGACCAGTTGGCCGCGGTGAGGGCCAGCGGGTTGCCGTCGATGTCCCAGCCCCCCGCCGTGAATACGGCGGTCTGGCCGACGAGGACGCTCGCGGTCGTTGGCGTGACCGAGATGCGTGCGAGCGTGTCCGGGATGACCAGCGTGACGTTGTCGATCCACGCCGTCATGGACGATTCTTCCGATCCCGTCCGATTGAGCCGCAACGAAAAGACGAGGGTGAACGATCCGGTCCCCTGAAGGCCTGCGTCTCCGCTGAGGTCCACGTCGATCGTGCGGGCCCCGGACGCCACGGGAGATTCGGACCATTCGACCGTGTTGCCGACCACGACTTCCAAGTCCGCAACGACATCCAGCGACTGGGTCGCCTGGAGGTCGAAGAACAGCCGGAGCGAGTTCGGGCTCCCGCCGGTCGGTGTCGACTTCGTGAACGTCTGGGCGACGCGAGCGCTCTCGGCGAACACCGTGGAATTGAACAACACGACGTCGTCAACGTAGACGGTGCCGGTCGTCCCCCCGGTTCCAGTGAAGATGATCGCGATGTAGTCGACCTGGGACACATCGAGAGGCGCGTTCAAGTCGAGGGGGTATCGGTACCATCCTGCGACCAGCGCGTACTGGCCCAGCGAAATCCCACCGGCCTGGTCTTGGACGTAGACCCATGCCGTCAACGCGCTCGGCGTCGCTCGGTCCATCCAGATCGCCAGGCGGTTGTAGCCCGACCAGTTCCATGGGAGCGGATCGTTCCGGATCGCGCCCGCCCACTGATTGTTCTGAGCGATCGTTACGTCGTCACGCAGGGACCCGTTCGCTTCCTTCCGGATCGCGGTTTCCTGGGACAGGTTGCTGGCAGACTGCGGGTTGGAGACGAGGCTCGTCCACGGAGTCGTGCCCAAGACGTCGTCCATCGAATCGAATCGGAGGACCGGTTCCGTGTGGCCGAGCCGCGCTCGGGAGGTCGGATCGCGGGACGAGGTCACCGCGCCGGTCGTCCCATTCGTGTAGTTCCAAGGGCCGGGGATCGCGTCGAACATGCCGTCCGCGATGAGATTCGTGGCATTCCGAACCAACCGCGGATTGGACTTCGCGACGACGTCTCCGGCGGGATGTGCGCCTGAGGACGCTCGGTCATTCGCGGGTCCAACGGAACCCACTCCGGCGTGCGTCACGCCCACCGGGCCGAAGACAAATGGAACGAGGATCGCCGCCGCGAGGGTGACCAGGAGGACGGCCGCGGGATACGTGTCGGTCTTCACTGTCGTGTGCCTCGGCGGCCTCTTGTCGAGGCCAATCTCCCCAGGCCCAACGTCCTACCCCTCCCCCGCGGTCCGGGGGCCTCGCTTCGTTCGGGGTGGCGGGGCTTAAACGTATCGGCGCCATTCCTGGCTTTGCCAGATTCGCGCCTCGAAGACGTTATAGGGACTCGCCCCTGACCGGAGCGCGGATGCGCTCGGGGAGCCGGCGCGGCCGCGCGGCATTTTCATGCCGGGGTTGCCGATGTCCCTGCGATGGGTCTCATATCTGATATCCGAGGGACGAAGGAGCTCCACCTCTCGCCGAGCGACCTGTCGGAGCTGATTGTCAGCATCGGCGGCGTGAAGTTTTGGATCGTCTCCGTCGCGCCGTTGTACATCGGGTGGGTGCTCGCGCAACCCGCGGGCCTGAGACATCTTTTCGTCGATGACCTTCGCGTCGTGCTCGGCATGATCGTCGTCGGTCCGCTGCTCGGGACCTTCACGTTGCTGCTGAACGTGTACCACGACATGGGGACGACCGACCGCGTCAATCCCCGCAAGAAATATGTCCAGGTCGTCGAGGAATTGATCGGCGAAGGACTGATGGAGCGGGACACGCTCCTCCTGGCCGCGTTCGGCTTCGCGGCCATGGGCCTCGTCCTCGCCGCCTATGTGTCGGGGAGTCTCGTCCGGTACAGCCCCGGCAGCGGAGGCGGCGTGTTCACGTCTCTCGTCGGGACGCAAGGGTTCCTTGTGTTGACGATTCTGATCATTGCCCTCTCGTTCGCCTACTCGGTTCCAGGCATCCATTGGAAAGGCGTCGCTGGGATGGACCTCCTCACGAACATGGTCGGATTCGGGGTCCTCTGCCCGCTCTCCGGCTGGGTTCTCATCCGGCCCATCGAATCCGCGCCCTGGTGGTTCATCGGGACGATCGCCCTATTCCTCGGTGCGCTCTATGCGCCGACGACCGCATCCGACTACGCTGCCGATCGCGCCTTCGGAATCCGCACGATGGCCGTGCGACTCGGCGTGAACCGCACGCTGTTCATCGGCTTCGTCCTCCAGGTCCTCTCGGTCGCATTCCTATTGTTGGGCTGGGCGCTCCGATTGTTCCCGTTCGACGGACCCGCGTACGACGCGATGGGGGACTTGTGGCCCTTCCTGGCGCTACAGGTCCTGTTCTACGGAGTCTTCATTCGACGTGCCACGGTCGGTCGGATATGGGCACTGCTCTTGCTCCTCTCGATTCTCCAAGCGCTCGGCGTGATCCTCATGCTCTGGCGGTTTGTCGGAGAGCATGCCTGGTTGCCCTGACCGAGCGAATGCTCGATGACCGGGCCGCATTCCCGTACCCATAGTATGTACCAGACCTTCAACCGGTCCGCGCATTTTCTTTCGCCGGCCCCGATCCTTGAAGAGCGGAGGGAACGCGATTGTCTGAGGACAACGATGCGGAGACGCCGCGACCGTGGACCCGGCGGGATTTGGTCAAGCTCGGTCTCGCCGCGGGCGGAGCGGCGGCGGCCGGCGGTCTCGGAGTCGGTCTGGCTGGCACCCTGCTCAAGGCTCCGGCTGCGCCGGTACACCAACCCCAGAGCACGATCCGGTACACCCGATTCCCGACGGACGAATGGTGGAACGCGCTCGAAGGCCAGTCGGTGAAGGTCACCGATTTCCAGGAGTGGCAAGGGGCGACCGGCGTCTGGGATGGTGAGTTCGTCGATGGAAAGCTCGTCGCGGGGACCGGGTATCCGGTCCTCATAATCCGCGTGAAACGAGACGACTCGGTATTCTCAGCGCCGACCGACGTCGCGGTTCCTTCCGGTTTCAACCTGTACTACGACGATCCCGCGCGGGACATCCGCATCGTGGTCGTCTACGATCGGTGTGCGCATCTGTGCTGCTATCCCGGATGGCAAGTCGTCCAGAATCCGCCGCCCGCGCGGGACTACCTCAGCCCGGCACCGACGTACCAGGTGTTCGGCATCGATCCGATCTACTGCCTCTGTCATGGGTCGCAGTACGATCCGATGCTGCTCGTCAAGAATCTCAACGACAAGAACGGCGTGGAGTTCGTCGGGCCTTCGCGAGTCCATGGCCCGGCGAGTCGAGCGATTCCTGTCTTCGCGGTCCGCGCCGTCGACGACGTACTCCAAGGGGCGATGGTGGACGCTCGTTGGTACGCGTATTGCTGATTCCCGCGCTCGGGCAAATCGGCAGGGAAACGGTCGTGTCGAAAGACTCATATAGCCCGCTCCGGTATCTGTTGGAAGACTCGGCAAAGGCGACGAAACTATTCGAGTCACCGTCGCCCGAGTCCGTGGTGGCCGCTTTCGGCGAAGGCCCCGATTTGTGAAGGGCCTCATTCTGATGTGGCCGACACTGTGGAGGTTTGAGAAACCCGTACCCTTGCGGGTGCGTGCCCTCTCGAACCCGACGTTCGCGATCAAGGCAGAGGTATGTTCGAGCTACCTCGCCAAGATTCCTTTAGATGGCAATAATGTGCGTCGTGCATGATCAACTCCGGTTGATCCTGCCGGCGGGCACCGCTATGGGAGTTCGCTTAAGACATGCGAGTCGAGAGGTGCAAGACCTCGGCGGACGGCTCAGTAACACGCGGATAATCTGCCCTCAGGTGGGGAATACTCTCGGGAAACTGAGGCTAATGCCCCATAGATCTGGGATGCTGGAACGCTTCCAGG
>VBLV01000311.1:0-1096 GCA_005879045.1 Methanobacteriota archaeon
AGGCCTGAGTCGAGTCGCCGGATGGCGCGGGATCTCACGCGGCGCCTCGCCCGATCCATGATCTCCCAACGCCGGGAGAGCTGACCTGGATGCAATCGATAGTATGCGAGGGTTTCGGGGAGATAGCGAATCTCGAACCTGGGGACGATTCTGAGCCACATGTCGTAGTCGTATGCAACCCGGTCGGCCTCGTCGAAGAGGCCGACGTCAGCGAACACGTCTCGATGAATGAGTAATGCGCACCCATTGATGAAACATCGGCGCATGAGCGCGACTACTAGGGCCGGCCGCGTCGGAGGTGGCGGAATGTGGATCCGAGACATGATGTTTCCTGCCGCATCAATCGTCGCAAAGTCGCTGTATAGTAGTCCGATGAATGGATCCTCTTCGATGGTCGCCATCTTCCTCTCAAGGTGCGTCGGTTCCCATAAGTCGTCGGCGGAGAGCCAAGCGATCCACTCGCCGCGGGCTCGTCCGATCCCGAGGTTGATGGCGGAAGCGCCGCCGCCGTTTGGTTTGCGAAAGGCTCGGATCCCGGGACCATAGGATGCGAGGATTTGGGGAGTATCGTCCGTGCTCCCGTCATCCACAACGATGGTTTCGAAGTCCGAGTACGTCTGGGCCAGGATGGAATCCAGAGACTCGCGAAGGAACGGGCCCCCATTGTAGACGGGGATGACAACGGATACCTTCGGAGACGGGCCCCTGACGAGCGGTTCATTCATGAGAGATCCGAAACCTGAATGAGGTCGGTTCATGGAAATTCGACCGCCCCGTATGAGACTTTCGCGCCGGCTCTTCTGGGAGTCGTGTGACGATCTCATGGGTCGTACGACCGTGCCCCGCCAAATGCGAGAGAGACGGAGCCGAAGTTTCCGCACATCCTCGAGCCCAAGTCGATGCCTTGGCCAGGATCTTCTTGCTCGAGTCCGAGGCGGGCCGAATGGAGCTATCGTCTTCGGATTGTCCTTCCCTGCAATACGTGTGTGACATTAGCTCCCTAGATCCCGTACGGGATTCCCATCTTCGTAGTGAACGCTGCCGCCGTCCGGCGCATGTGAATCAGGCTCTCGCGGATTGTGGGGAGTCGGCGCCT
>VBLV01000311.1:1126-2438 GCA_005879045.1 Methanobacteriota archaeon
CAATTCGGCAAAAACCTGATCGTACGTCGTCTTCTGGACAAGACGCGAGTCCAATCCGAACACGTTGGCGAGGGAGGTCGCAAATCTGTATCTTGAGAGAGCGTTCCGACACGCAACGTGTAACGTGCCCCTGGCGCCGATTCGGACCAGTCGTTCGAGCGCATCCACGAGGTCGAGGGTCGAGATGATCGAGCTAACCTGATCGGTCGCCATGTGAACGACCTTTCCCTGGCGCAGGCTCGAGATAATCCGCATGGAGAAGCTGTTCTCGGGATTGTAGTGAAGGCCGTGAAAGGTTGTGCGTACGATGAGATGGTCGGGAACGATCTTACGGACTCGGGCCTCCGCCTCGAGTTTGGTTCGGGCGTACACATTGAGAGGCGCGGGGGCGTCCTCTTCCGAAAACGGTCCGCGGTCTCCCGAGAAAATGTCATTGGTTCCGATGTAGAAAAAGCGACACCCCAACCTGCTCGCGACCCTGGCAACGTTTTGCGTCCCAGTGACATTTGTTTCGTACGCTTCTTGTGGGTGTGTCTCACAGTAATCGACGTTCTTCAGACTGGGAGTGTGGAATATCCATGAAGGCCGCAGCGGATCGATTTGCTGGAGGCTGCCAGGATCTATGACATCTAAGGAGATCGCGTCGAGCCCCAAGTTGTCGACCGGAAGCGGCGACCGGCGGTAGGTGTAGGCCACCTCGTATCCTCGTGATGCGAATTGGTAGCAGAGCGCTGTTCCAAGGAGTCCTGTTCCTCCAACGATGAGCACTCTTTCCCCGGTCATGATCTCGGCACTGTTCAGGAACTGCAAGTAGCCATAGGCCGCTTCGAAAATCGGATCTGCCGTGACATAGGCGGCCGGTGAGGCTGTGGGAAAGAGTTAGCGAGGGCTTGGACCAGCACTTCCCTGCCACCCGGCAAGAGGCGGGTCACGCTCGGAGCCTCGTCCGGGTGAAAGGGAGGTGGCCTAGGAGGATCTTCGCGACGGTCACCGAGACCTGCTTCTCCAGGTATTCCGGCGGAGTCGTCCATTCGGTTGGCATGGAGAGGACGACGTCGACGGCCCGCAGAATGCTCTCCCGGTTCGCTCCCGCCAGGATGTTACTCCCGGCCTCCTGGGTCTCCGCCCTCTCCGTCACGTCGCGAAGGGTCACGATGGGCACGTGGAAGATGCTACATTCGTCTTGAAGCGTTCCACTGTCCGTGATGACACAGCGGGCGTTCTTCTCTAGTTGGACCCAGTCGAACAATCCCAAGGGGTGTGTGAAGACGAGATCGTAGGACTGCTTCTTCAGGCCGAAGGCCTGCATCCG
>VBLV01000122.1 GCA_005879045.1 Methanobacteriota archaeon
CTTGTACGGTCGCACGTGGATCCGGTGGAATTCGTCGAGGAGGTGCTCCCCCAGGATCGAGGCGTACAGGATGTTCGTGTCGACCCCGAGAATGATGTCCTCGTACTCGGCGAGGCGCCGCGCGATCGCCGTGAGTCCGATCGGCTCGACGAAGCCCGCACAGAGCAGGGCCGAGTTCAGCCAGTCCAGATATTCCGGCGAATCTTCCAGGACCTTCACCTGATACGACGTCGCCGTGCCTTGGATCTCGACGAGCGGATATTCCTCCTTCGAGCCGCCCGTGCCGATCGACGCCACCGTCAACCGATCGACGCGGCCCTTGATCGCGCCGAGGGCGAGCTGCAGCGCCGGGAACTCCGCGATCTGCCCCTTCTCGAGGAGTTCGCGGAAACTCACGCTACGCCTCCGCGAGGAGCCGGTCGACCATCCACTTCGCATCGAAGCGGCGGATGTCCTTGTACGTCTGTCCGAGGTTGACGAATACGACCGGCTTCCCGATCGTCTTCGCCATCGACAGCGCGGCGCCGCCCTTCGCGTCCGCGTCGATCTTCGTGAGGACGATCCCGTCCAGGCCGACGGCCTCGTGAAATTGCTTCGCCTGCTCGATCGCATCGTTGCCCGCGAGGGCGTCGCCGATGTACAGGATCAGGTTCGGTTTCGCGACGCGCTTGATCTTCTTCATCTGGTCCATCAGGTTCTGGTTCGTCTGCATCCGGCCCGCGGTGTCGATCAACACGACGTCACGGCCGCGCGCCCGCGCGTGCTCGACCGCATCGAATGCGACCGCGGCGGGATCGGACCCTGCGTTGTGCTTGATCAGCTTGAAGCCGACCGCCTCGGCGTGTTTCTCGAGCTGCTCGATTGCCCCCGCCCTGAACGTATCCGCCGCGGCGACGACACACGTGTAGCCTTTCTTCATGATGTGGTACGCGAGCTTGGCGATCGTCGTCGTCTTGCCGGTCCCGTTCACACCGACGAACATCACGACGAACGGACGCGGGCTCTTCTCGATGAGGCCGAAGAAGTCGAGGGGCGGCACAGACAGCGCTTTCGTGATCGCATCCCGCAGGGCCGCCTCCACGCCCTGCTCGAGGCTCACCTCCCGCGTGATCCGCTTCCCCCGGAGGTCCTCCGCGAGGCGGTCCACGATCTCCTTGGCGACCGGGAACGCCACGTCCGACTCGAGGAGCGCGATCTCGAGGTCATACAGGATTTCCTCGAGCTTGTCTTCCTTGATCTTGCGACCGGAGTCGCCAATCGACTCGGACGTCACTTCGGCTTCGGCCTTCTCTTTCCAGCCGGAGAGCCGCTCTCGGAGAGACTTGAACATCTAGCTCCGCTCGCCCGGTGCGCCCGGTCCTTGCAGCCGGTCGTACAGGTCCTGAACGGCGGCGCCGTGCGCCTCCGCCCGCCGCTGCAGATCCCCGAGGCGCTGTCCGATCGCATTCGCCGCCTCCGTGATCGACTTGATCCGGGCGTCGAGCCGTTCGACTTGTCGCTCCATGTCATCGAACACCAGCAGGTCGGAGCCAATCGAGACGAACGCCTTGTCGACGTCCCTCGACTGCGCGACCAGGAACGAATTCGCACCGATCGGCACGAGGACTTCCGCGGCTTTCCCGGCTTCCCGATACCGCACGAGGGTCTCGCGGGCCCGCATGTGCTCCTCGAGGGAGATGCGGATGATCTCTTGCTGCTGCGCCAGCGTTTCGATCTGCGCCCGGTACTGATCGAGGACCGCGATTCCCCGCCGGAGTTCGGTTTCGCCGGCGCTCACGCGCGGGCCTCCAGCGCGTATCGGACGGCGTGGTCCTCGACTTGGTCCGGAGGCACCTCGGCGACCAGGGCGATGGCGACGTACTTCCGGGGCACGCCGTGCTGGCTCCCGAGGACCGAGAGGAGCTTCTCGCGAGCCGCCGCCTCGTCGGAAGCCGCCAGCTCCTTCGAGAACGCCTGCCATCGGCGGCCCATTCGGAAGCGACCGCTAATCCGAAACGCCTTCATGGGACGGCGTGCAAGGGACCGCGCTACTTAAGAACTTGCTCGAGTCACCGGACTTGCGCCATCGTCTCGCGGAAATGTTCCAGCAATTCTTCGGCCACCTTGCGTGTGACGCCCTTCACCGCCATGAGGGACTTGGGGGTCGCCTTCGCGAAATCCTCCGGATCCTTGAAGCCCGCATCGATCAGCGCCTTCGCTCGCGCTCGGCCGACTCCTTTGACTTCGATCAGCTCCCGGAGGATCTCCGAGCCGTCGACCTTCGCCGCCTTGAGCTCGAGGAGCCGCCGCTGGATCCCTTCGTCTCCCGGGCTCAGCCTGAGCGCCTCCGTGAACGCGCGTTGCGCGTCGTCGTCGCGGCCGATCTTTAGGAGGACGTCCCCTTGCGCGGTCCACGCCTCCTCGTCGTTGGGATAGAGCTGCGTGAGCCGTTCGAACGATTCGAGCGCGGCCTCTGCATCGCCCTGCTCGAGGAGGATGTTCCCGCGGTTCAGGAGGGCGGATGCATTTCCCGGTTGCACGCCGAGGACGAGATCGAGGCAGTTCAGGGCCTCCTGCAGATTCCTCCTCCGCCGGTAGGCAACGGCCTTGCCGATCAGCGCATTCACGTTGCTCGGCTCGACCTCGAGGATTTCGTCGAAGAGGCCCAACGCTTGCGGGTAGTTCCCGCTCGCGCTCGCGATCAACGCGCGGCTCAGGAGGCCGGGCACGTCCACGCGGACCTCCTCGATCTTCTGCCGCAGGTTTTCATCGGTCGGGTCGACTGCCGCGGCGGCCTCGTACGCAGCCAGGGCCTCGGGCCGCCGGCCGAGGTTCGAGAGAGCGTCCCCTTTCATCTCCAGGGCCGCGGCGTCGTTCGGTCGGACGCGGAGCAGATCCTCGACGGCCTCGAGACATTCTCTCCAGCGGCGGTCCGCCATCTGGAGCCGGGCGATCGCGCGGAGTGAGTCGACATTCCTCCGGTCGTTCGCGAGGATTCGCCGGTGCGTCTCCACAGCCTCCGACCGTTGATTGAGTCGCTCCTCGCACGTCGCCCTGCCTCGGAGCGCGGGAACATAGGCCGGGTCCAGTCGCAGCGCTTGCTCGAACCCAGTGAGAGCAGCCTCGTGTGTACCCGTCGCGACGAGCGCCTCCGCTTTCCGAACCAAACTGTCGGCGGTCTCGGGTTCACGCGCGGGCGTGCGAAGAGCCGGCCTCGGCGGCTCCGTTTTCGGGGTCCGCATCACGGGAGCGGGCCTCGGGGGCGGAGGAGGCGCCGATGGGCTCGGTGGGGGTGCTTCGACGAAGCTCGAAGTCATCCGGTCCGCGCGAGCGAGAGCCGGCGCATCCGGGATCGGGGCCGACGGATCGTACAACCGCTCGCCGGAATCGATCTCGGCCGCGGATCGAAGGCTCGTCACCTTCGTGCGCTCGCGGATCGGTCGGAGGACGACCCACCAGCCGATCTGGACCGCGCCGTAAAGGAACACGAGGAATGGGACGGTGGAGAAGAGAGTCGGGACGATGCCCTTCTGCAGGACGAACGTCAGGAACGTCGATGCGTTCTGAGTGTTCCGAAACACGAGGGACCAGGTCGCATGGTCGGCCCACATCGAAGGCTCGATCTCCAGGACGGCCCGCTGGGCCGACGTCAAGACCTTCGGTGCCGCCACGGTGACGTTGTCTCGCATCACGGTGACCGACGCGGCGCCGTTCGTCACGCCGACCGTGGCGTAGGTGACGAAGGTCAGGCCGAGTGGATCGGGGCTCGTGAACGTGACCACCTCGCGGGCGTTGGGCTGGAGGGAGACGACTTGAGGCGGGTCGGAGAGCAACGTGGCGGCCAGGGAGGGCGTAATCGCGAGGAGAAGCGCGACCGCGAGGCCGATGGCAAATGCCGCGGTGCGGATCGCCCGCGTCATCGAGGACTTCGCCATCAGGAAGCGCTGGTTGTCGCGCAAGACATTGCGGAGCTCGAGGTTCCGGAGGAACAGGCCGACGATGGAGGCCGTTAGACCCATGATCAGCGCGACCTCGAGGATGCCGTTGACCGGGAGGAAGAGCGGCTTCAGGCTCGCGCCTTCCCCCTCCAAGCGCGCGAAGATCAGGACGATCGTCAGCGCGAGGAGGCCCGCGAAGACGGCCTTGCGGATGCGGCGGATTCGGAGGAGACGGTCCGTTCCCTGGAGTCGATCGTGGTAACCCGACATGGGCGACTAGGCCTCTGGCACAACAGTTGCGAGTCCCCTAGCCGCGAGGAAGATGGCCAGGTACTGCGGAACGTCGTTTACTCCAGGAGCCAAATTAAACACTTCGCCCCGAATCTCCATACTGATTTTATTCTTGAGATTCATGCGCACCGAATCGTCCGTCCACGCCTTTGGGACGGCGTCGCGGAGAGGACGGAACTCGTCGAGTTCGTCGCGTGACATCGGGACGACCTGGAGTCCCGTTTTGCCGTGCAACGAGGAGGGCATGCGA
>VBLV01000123.1 GCA_005879045.1 Methanobacteriota archaeon
CCCGGACTCCCGCGGGAGTCGGGAGGTCACGCGACGCCGAGCTGCTCGAAGAACTGCGCGCGGCGCCGCTGGCCGATGAACTGCAAGGCGAGGGCGACGAGACCGGAAGCGACGGAGAAGACGAATGCGAGGACTCCAATCCCCACGGGTCCGCCGAGCATGTTGCGTTGCGCGGCCGGCGCCGAGGCGTTGTAAGCGGGTGCGGCGGTGAGGCTCCCGAACCCGGCTGACAACACGAGGAACGCGCCGATCGCGGCGAGGGCGACCGTGAGACCGAGGACCAGCGTGATCGCGACGCGCTCCGGGTGCAGGATCTTGCGGCCTTTGTCCGAGAGCTCGTAGTAGATCCACTTGCGACCTTCGTCGACGCGCTTCACGAGGCCGGCGGACTGGAGCTTCTCGAGGTGCTCGAGGAGCGTCGGCTTGCTCAGGCTGAGGAGGTTGCTCAGGTCCGTGACCGTCTCGCGCCGCACGTCGAGTCGTTTCAGGATCCCGACGCGGACGTCCGAGGCGAGCGCCTTGAAGCTCTCCTGGTCCAACGTGATCTTCGCGCCGCCGCCCGAGTCCATAGTCCAGGAATCCGATGCCGCGCAGGGCTCTTGAAGGATTCCCTCCTGTTCGGTCGCGGCCTAACGTTCGTTTCGCAGAGTTGACCGGCTGATAATCGTCCCGGAGGCCTTTTGAGCCCGGCAACGGAGTGGCAGAGTCCTTGCGACTCCGCCGCCTCAAGCTCAAGATCAACGTGGTCGGCGAACGCGCCGTCGGCAAGACGAGCCTCATCCAGCGCTACGTCGAGGCGCGCCACAACCCGGAATACAAGGGCACCTTGGGCGTCCACCTGCATCGCGTCGACGTCGAGCTGCCCGGCGACGAGGAAGGGGACGTCATCCAAGCGAACATCGCGATCTTCGACCAAATGGGGGAACACGCGATCCGGGAAAACTTCCGGGACGCCCTCTTCTATGGCACCCAAGGCGTACTGGCCGTCTGCGACATCGAGCGCCTGGAGACCTTGCACACCCTCGCGGATTGGATCCGCGCCGTGTCGGCCGTGACGGGCGGCGTGCCGTTCCGCATCGTCTTCAATAAGGTCGACCGCACGAAAGGGTCCAAAATCGGGCCGCAGGAATCCGCCTGGCTCAAGGCGAACTTCCCCGGCGCGCCGACCTCGCTGACGAGCGCCGCGACGGGCGAGGGCGTCGAAGAGGCGTTCGCCGGGATCATCGGTCAGGCCGTGGATGCGATGCTCGCGGGAGAGAAGAACCGGAAGGTGCGGAAGCTCCTCCGCCAGCGCATCTTGGTGTTCGCGGCGCGCCGCGAGGGCAACGGGATCACGAAGAGCGAACTGTTCGCGAACATGCACGACGTCAAGCCGGACGAAGTCATGGAGGAACTCGACAACCTCGTGCGCCTCGACCTCCTCGTCCAATACGACGCCGGTCCCAAGACGTTCCTCAAGTCGAGCACCTTGCCGGCGTCGTTCCGGTACCAGATCACGCCGCTCGGTCGGAAGGTCGCGGCGAGCCCGGCCATCGAAGACCTGGTCGTCGAGTAGATCGGCGGATCGTCACACGGGCCACTTCGCGGCTTCAATTTTCGGTTGCGCCTTCGCAACGTCGTTCCGAACCGCCGATATTCGGATCCACCATTCCTCTGTCGTCTCGTCGATTTCTCCTTCGGCGATCCCGAGGTAGTAGTTCAGCCACCGGTATCGGGCGTCGTCCGTCTGGAACCATACCGCGGCGACGATCGCGCGGTTGACGGTCGGAGTTCCTCAATGATGCTGTATCCTTTGATGGAGACGAGGATCTTCGCGCCGTCGGCGGTGGCAATCGTCCCGTTCAAGTCCGGACACCAGACGAGATCTTCCCGCCGCCTTGGATGATTCGCCCAGTGCAGCGTTCCGCGGATCCTCGGGCCCTCGACGTCGCCCTTGCCGGTCCCGAACCCGGCGTACTCGTTCTCGCCGTACGGGGCCAGCCACGTCCCCTCGCCATACTGCATTCGCAATGTGCAAAGTTCCTCGAACCGCATCGAACTCCCCCATTGGGGAATATCGAGGGAATGCTATTTGGTCGCTGCGGGAGGACGACTACTTGGGGACCTTCGCCGCATCGTCCAGGAACCGCTTCAGCCCGACGTCGGTCAGGGCGTGTTGCGTCATCTTCTTCAGCACGTCGAAAGGCAGCGTGACGATATCGGCCCCGAGTTTCGCCGCTTCAATCACATGCAACGGATGGCGGATGGATGCCACGAGGACCTCGCAGTCCCACTCGTAGTGGTCGAAGATCTCGACAATCTCCCGGATGACCTGCATGCCCTCCTGGCCCATGTCATCGAGGCGACCGATGAACGGGCTCACGTATTTCGCGCCGGCCTTCGCCGCCAGGATCGCCTGGTTCGAGGAGAAGATCAGTGTGGTGTTGACTCGCACGCCTTCCGAGGAGAGCGCCTTGATCGCCTTGAGGCCTTCCGTCGTCATCTGAATCTTCACGACGACGTTCTGATGGAGTTTCGCGAGTTGGCGGCCCTGCTTGATCATCTCGTCGGCTTGGGTCGTCGTGACCTCGAGGGAGATCGGACCGTCGACGAGGGCGAGGATGTCCTGGATGACCTCGGACCATTTCCGCCCGCTCTTCGCGACGAGCGTCGGATTGGTCGTGACCCCGTCCAGGACCCCCCACGAGGCCGCCTCGCGGATCTCGTCGATGTTCGCGGTGTCGAGGAAAATCTTGACCATGGTCTCCGGCTCGGTCCGATAACGATGTCGGGTTAAGAACGTTGACGGTCCTTCACGTCACGATCTCTTGACCCGACGGAGAATCGCCCGGTCGAACGCCAACGGCGTCGCCCGCCGTTCCCGGCACCAAGCGAGGACCACGGCGTCGGGGTAGCTGAGGCGTCCCCGCGCGGCCCGAAAGATCCCCCAGCTACCGTCCAAGAGCGACCGAGACGACGGTGCGACCTGCAATCGTTTCTGGGCTCGCATCCAGGCGCCCGCCGACTTCGCTGCAGCGAATCCCACGCGGTAGTGGATGAGGGACACCGTTTCCGAATAAATCTCGCTCGGGACGACGATGGAATCGGCCGCCGCGGCGGCCCTGCGGGCCTTACTGTGGAAAGCATCGGACTTCGAGAAGAGGGCGTAGAGGAAGCTGGTGTCTGCGACCTGCACCCGCTCACCTGTAGAGATACCGGTCGTGCCGTTCGCTCGCCCGCTTGTCCCCGTCCTCGAACGTCGGAAGGGACTTCAAGTCTAACTGACCCCCTTCGGGAGACCGGATCAGTTCGACTTGCACGACGTCTCCCTCAGCCACTCCCGCGGACTCGAGGTCTCGTTTATGGACTCGCAGCGCGAGGCCATTTCCCCATCGTCGAACTTTGGCGAGCATTAGTGTATACACATCATGTATCTACATCTCCCCCTTAATCTTTTCCCCGGGGGGAGCCGAATGTACCTCTGGAGACGGCGGACGACGGGCCAACGTACTTATCCGAAAGGACCGTGCCGGGTGCCCATCATGGCTTCCACGCCGTCCTTGTGGCGGCACCGCGATTTCCTCCTGTTGTGGAGCGGCCAATCCGTTTCGCGGATCGGCGACCAGTTCACCGGCCTCGCAGTACCTTACATGGCCGCCTATGTCCTCGCAGCGAGTCCCGGCGAGATGGGCCTCCTCGGCGCGGCAGGGACAGTCCCGTTCCTCCTGTTCGGTCTCCTTGTCGGGGTCTGGGTCGATCGGCGGCAGCGGCGGTCGGTCCTGATCTTCGCCGACATTGGCCGAGGGGCGATGATTGCGACGATCGCGCTTCTCGGCATTGCAAACCTGCTCCAACTGACCTACCTGTACATCCTCTCCTTCTTCATCGGCGTGTTGACGGTTTTCTTTGATGTCGCGTACCAAGCGTACCTCCCAGTCCTCGTCGAGCGCCGACAACTCGTCGACGCGAACAGCAAGCTCGAAACAAGCAACACCCTGGCCAGCAGCGCCGGTCCAACTTTTGCGGGCGCCGTCATCGAGGTGTTCCGTGCTCCGTTCGCGATGTTCTTCGATGCCGCGTCGTTTTTCGTCTCGGCCGGGTCTCTCGCGGCAATCCGGAAACGGGAAGCGCTACCGGAGCAGTCCCAACGAGAATCCGTCTTGTCTCAAATTCGAGAGGGACTGCAGATCGTCCTGGGGGACCGGCGTCTGCGCCGCATCGCCGCATGCACAGGGTGGTCCAACTTCTTCTCGAGTGCCGTATTCTCCGCTCTGTTCTTCCTCTTCCTGAAGGAGCTCGGTTTCAACGCGTTTTCTCTGGGAATTCTATTCGGCGTTTCCTCGATCGGCGGAATCCTTGGCGCGGTCGTTTCCGGCCGGATCGCGAAACGAATCGGCGTGGGTCCTGCGATCATCCTGGGCGGGGTTCTGTTCGGCATTCCGACGTTGCCCATGGCCTTCGTCACTCCCGAAATCGCCCTCCCCGCCCTGATTGCGATGTTGGGCGCAAGTTTCTTCGGCAACCTGCTCTACAACATCAACCAGGTGAGCTTCCGTCAGGCGATCGTCCCCGTCCGGTTGCAAGGTCGACTCAACGCGACCATGCGAACGATCGTCTGGGGCACCTTGCCTCTCGGTGCCTTGGCCGGCGGCCTCCTCGGCGAGGCGATCGGTCTCCGACCGGCAATCTTCCTCGGAGTCGTCGCGGGCGGGTTTGCGTTCCTCTGGGTTCTCTTCTCGCCCGTCCGGCAGATCCGCGAAATGCCCGAATCCGCGGCCT
Organism: Methanobacteriota archaeon; assembly: GCA_005879045.1. Lineage (GTDB taxonomy): Archaea > Thermoplasmatota > Thermoplasmata > RBG-16-68-12 > RBG-16-68-12 > RBG-16-68-12. The sequence continues at coordinate 4,759 of VBLV01000123.1, forward strand.
GAGGGACCTGCCAAAACCAACCCCGTCAAGAAGACGGTCCTCGCTCCTCGGCTACATCGCGATGAAGGCGCCGACGCCAGCAAGAGCCCCGAGGGCCACGAGGAGGACCCCAATCACCCGGGAGAACAGGATCGTCCGAACGCCTAGCTTCTCCGCGAAGATGACGACCGAGAGGCCGCCCATCCAGAGGAGGCTCATCGATCCCGAGATGAAGAGGACGAGCATGAAGAGCCAGCAGCACCCGATGCAATACAGGGAGTGTCGAAAGCCCAT
>VBLV01000105.1 GCA_005879045.1 Methanobacteriota archaeon
CGCGTTTTCGCCGGGGACGTATGAATCGCGTTTTCGCCGAGGACGTATGTTCGTACGTAGTCCGACGCCGACTACATTTCTCAGAATCGAAGCAGATTTCCCACGAGACACGTGGACTGACGCCGTTTCAACAGAGGAATCAATCGCCGCAGTCCGTGTCCCGCGCGTAGGACCCACGGTCTATGATCCGCGCGTCGCTCGTTCCCTCGCAGACGCCTTCATGGAGGGCGGGCGTAACACGTAGTAGACGGAGATGAGTGCGTAGAGGAGCAGGCCCAACCATCCGTAGCTAATGGCGAGGACGGCCCCTGCGTTCAGCGTAGTGTAGGTTATCGGGATCGTGTTGACCCCGGCCAGCAACATGGAAGAGACCGCGACGAACACCACCGCGACGAGCGCCGGACCCGCCAGCGCGACGAACGAGCTCGGCCCGACGTTCGTTTCGAATTTCGAAGGAATCGTGCCGACCTGCTTCGCCAATGTGTCGCGCGCCCTCGCCGCGCGGTCCACCGCGGCGGCGTAGTTTCCCGTGTCGAGCAACGCGACAGCCTCAGCGGCGATCATCTCGGCCGCATGGACTTGCTGCGTCGAGGCCTTCATTCGCTCGATGTCGAGGAGCACATGTTGCAACGACTCCGCGATCCGTTCGACCAGGGCGGCTTCCAATGTGCCTTTGACCTGTTCGACGAGTCGCACTCGCCCCGAGAGATCCCCTTCCTGGCCCGCGGCGGCCTCCGCGACCAACCGCCTGAGCTCCGGCAGGTCGAGTCCCACCTTTTTCGCTGCGGCCAAGAGCGGTTTCATGTCGTTGACGAGGCGGAGCAACACCCCCGCGGTTTCCCTCCCCTCGGAAACGAGCACGGCGCTGCTTCGCGCACGCATTCCCGAGAGGCGCTCCGCGAGCGTCCCGGCCGCCGGAGGCTCGCCCGTCGGGACTAATCTCGACAACGCAGCCGAGACGGCGGCGGCGTCCTGGGCCTGCTCAAGGTCTCGATAGGCGGCCTTGTCGAAGTCGGAGGGTTCCTCCAGGAATTCGTCGCCTGCCGGCCAGGCCGAGTCGGGGCGCCCCCCCATCCGGTAGTCGTCGGGCATCCGGTCCGATTCGCCCCGGATCCTCCGAATCACGCGCAAGGCCCCGAGGGTTCCGGACGAGCGGGACGTCGCAGCGCCCTTGATGTATGGCGAAATCGAGGCGGTGATGAAGATGCTCAGGAGGACCAAAACGCCCCCCACCATCGTCGTCTGGAAAACAGTCTGAGAGATCGCAGGACCATACGCCCCGAGGATCGCCCGCCGTCCCTCTTGCGCCGCGTAGTAGCACACGACGACAAAATACGTCAGGAAGGCGAGGGCCAAGTTCCGTGGACGAAGGAGGTTCATGGGACCCCACCCTTAGCCGCGTCGAGGGAATTCGTCCTTAAAGAGCTTTCGATTACACTGTTCATCGCTTGTCATCCGCGATGGGTTCCCTCAGCGCTCCGTGTGCTCCGCGAAGAACCGGCCAACCGAGAACCTGGGCTCCTTGGTCCCCGGAGCGGCCCCGGAGCGGAGCCGCTTCTTGAGCAACGCAAGCGCAATCCGGAATCCCTCCCGCAAGTGGAGCTTGCACTCTCCAATGCGCCGGTCGTAGCGGATCGGAATCTCGGTAATCGGGATGCCCTTCAGCGCGCACTCGGCGAACAGATCCGCCTCGAGTTCGAATCCGACGGCCGTCAAGCCGAGCGTCCTGAGCCGATCAGAAACGAATCCCCACATCCCACTGCAGACATCGGAGATCGGCGTTGCGAACAGGAACGAGGCGAGCCAGCTCAGCATCCGGTTGCCGATGCGATTCGCCATGGACATCGCCCCGTCATTGATGGAACCTCGAAGGCGGGATCCGATCACGACGGGAGACCCGGCCCCGAGCTTCCCGACGATGTCGGGGATGACCTCCGGCGGATAGGTGCCGTCGCTATCCAAGAGCACGACGTACTGATCGCGAATCTTCGGGACGAATTCGCGGAACGCGGATCCCTTACCGTTCCCGGACTGAACGAAGATCTCGGCCCCGAGCCGCTTTGCGACGGCGCGGGTCCGGTCCGTGGATCGTCCGTCGAGTAGGTGGACGCTGTAGGCGATCCCTTTCTCCTGGAGGGTCTGTCGCGGAATCCGCTTGAGGACCGCTGCAATACCGTCTTCCTCGTTCAGGGCCGGCAGCAGGATCGAAAGGCTCGTCAGGGCGGGGTTCGCAACTTCGCCCCAAGGAACGTGCGGGGTCGGATCGATGGGCAGGGACGAGTGTGGGAACGAGCCCAAGGGCAGCCCCACGGGAGCCGGTGGTCCCATTGCGCCTCCCGCCAATGCCCACTCTTCCAACGGTTGCCCCATCCGACTTTACCCCTCCGAACGTACCCTGATTCCTTACGACCGACCCGACGTGCGTTGATGCAAGGACCGCACGCGAGGTGCCGAGGCAGACCTGGACGTCGCATGCATGCTCGCGTCGACGTCCCGGGAACGCGGCGTCGCGATCCGCTCGGCCCCGCTCACAACCCTGTTCGTCACGGCCCTTGATCTCTTCCGGTATTCAGTTGCCGGTATGCTATCTGATTTCTGGCACACGTTTTGCCGAGAAGATTCGCGATGCGATTTGATGATGGCGCAGGCCAAAAACGCCGTTTCTGTTCGTTCTGCTACCGGGCCTCAGACACGAAAATGAGACGCGGACCACGCGATTCGCTGGGTCGACGTTGCGCGCCACATCTCGGTGATGCGGGGCTACCTTTTTGAGGGGTTAGACCAATGGGTCCATCCTCCTTGGGAAGGGGAGGAATCGGTCTGGGCCGCAAATCATTATCCGCGCTGGGAAATGCCTCCCTGTCGTTCCTGTCCGCGATCGACACGGAAGGCGGTCTCGACGCAGTCCTGTTCCTGCGAAGGACCGGATCGGTCCTGGCCTCCTGGACTCGAGATGGAATCCGGTTGGACGTCGTCAGCGTGATGGCGGCGACCATGCTGGCATCCGTGGACACGATCGTCGAGGCGCTCGGCGGTCCAAGCTCCCGGTCGATTTCCGTCACGAGCGGCGACCGCCAGATCGTCGCGACGAAACTCGGCTCGCAGGCGTTCCTTTTCGTCATCGCCCCGAGGACCGTCAGCCAACGCTACGTCCAAAAAGCGGTCCGGGAACTCGTTGTGCGTCTGACCGCGGCATCGGCAACGACTCTTCAGCGTGTCGAACCTCGGTCCTCCAAGGTTGAAGCGAGACATTGATTCCAAGCGCGCGGCTGCGTGTCCGGAAATCTTTGTCACCACAGGTTTGAAATACGTCTGACTGAATGAATGACGGGGCGGAGGGTTTTCATGGATGGGTCGAAGCGGAGGGATTACGCGTTTGCCAGCACGCTCGGGGCAATCAGCCTGCTCGTCTGGACTGCGTCACGGGCAAGCGCTCGCGGCCTGCCGTATGGTGGAAGCTCGCTCTTGATCGGCCTGGGTCTGTTGGCGGGACTCAAGCATCCGGTCCGTCGACAGATCTACGACCATCTGCGTCTCCTCCCCGGGGACCACTTCCGATCCGTCGCGAGGTCCCTTCGCCTTGCGGTCGGTACGGCGCGGTACCACCTCAACGCCCTTGTCGAAGATGGCCTCATCTACAAACAGGAGATCAGCGGGCGGAGCCGATACTATGTGTCCGGCGGAGAGGCGGAGCTGAACCGGCTATACGCGCGTCATTGGGAGTACCGCGACGTCCGCCTTCGCGTCTTGCTCACGTTGCGGCGGATGGAGAGCGCGCAACCCGCAACGATCGCCAAAGTCCTGGGCATCAGTCGACAGCTCGCGTCGTATCACCTCCGGTGCCTCGAGAAGGCCGGGCGGGTCCGGCGTCACGGCGCTCAGTATCGTGTCGTGAGCGGCCGGCGCTGACGCGGGTTTCAATTCTGATCCAATCGCTCGCGGATTGGCTCGGCGTTCGAGGGCCCGCGCTGGCACACGAGGCGGCAATCGGTCGATGACGTTTCGCGGACCGCGATGAAATCCTTTCGAAACGTGTTCGCTTGTGGGACACCGGACGCTGCCGAATCCTTAAGGCTTGGAGAGCGCTCCGTCGAGACATTGCAACCCGTTTTCCGGAGGCGCGCATTCCTCGACATCGTCTCCCTTGCCACGTGTCTCCTCGGCTTCATCGGCCTCATCTTCGTTGTCTGGAGGATGAAGACCGGAGTCTTCGGGACGCCGAGGGCCTTGTACCTGCTCTTCATCGGAATGGCTTGCGCACCGTTCTACGTGGCGCTCGTGCGGCCTCCGAAAATCCCCTTCCTCCTCCCTCCCGTAATCGCGATTTTCCTCTTGTATCCGATCGGGGCCCCGCACGGCATCGTCTATTCGACCGATCCGATCTTCAATTTCTCGTTCACACAGGACCTTTTGAGAACCGGATTTTGGGACCCGGGGGGCGGTAACGCCTTCGCGAAGACGTACTCCTTCTACCCGATCGGCAACGTGTTCGTCGGATACGTCGTCCTGAATGCTCCGCTTCCTCCGGATATCGGGTACCTCTGGATCGAGCCCGTCCTCCGACTCCTTGCGATTCCCGCCACCGTGTACTCATTTGGCCGAAGGCTCTTCGGGCCGCGGACCGCCGCGATCGGCCTCCTGCTCTACCTCGGGACCCCTTCGATCCTGTTCAACGACGCGGTGCAGCAAGGGTTCGGCACCATCTTCTTCGCGCTCTCGCTGCTCTCACTGTTCCTGCTGGTCCAGGCCGTCCACCCCTCCGCTCAACGCCGGGCGATGCTCCTCTTTGCCGTGGTGAGCGCCGCGATCGTGATGACCCATCATCTTTCGTCGTATGTACTTGCGTTCTGGCTCACGGCCCTCGCGATCCTAATGGTGCGCCGCAGGGCCCGGAGCACGTTGCCCGTGTTGCGGTTGGCCGTATTGTTCACGTACTTCGTCGTGATCCTACTGTTCTATATCGACACGCTTACCAAGTCGATTTTCCTCATCCACCAACAAACCTTGGAGACCGCGCTGGTAAACCTCATCGCGCCGGAAATGACAGCGGGAGGGGGCTCCGGCTCGAACTTGGGTCGGACATTCACCCAAATCGAAATCGGATGGCTCATCGCCACCCTCATCGGCTTGTTCCTGCTCGCTTTCTTCACGGCCGCGCGCCACCGGGCGACCCGCCACAATCCCTTCGACCTAGCGAATGGCATCGTGGCGTCGTTCCTCGTGTTCGTCACGCTCCCGCTGATTGTCACTCCACTCAACTACGTCCCCCTTCGGATCAACGAGTATGCGGGTTTCATCGTCATGCCGTTCGCGGCTGCGACCCTCATCCGTTGGGCGCGGTCCGATTTCTGGAAATCGGCTCGGCGCGCGCCGCGGGCCTTCCGTGAGAGGCCGTGGATCCCGAGGCTGGCCGTCGTGGCGATTGCCGGGGGGCTCGTCATGGGCGGCAATCTCGCTCCGATCACCTTGCGAGCGTATTTCGAGACGTTCTCCAGCCGGGCCACCGATTCACCGCTATACCTCGGACCGGACTCGGTCCGGGTTTCGGTTTGGGCCACGGCCCACTTCGGCGACGGTCGGATGTGGGGCGATCAACTGGCCAATGATGTCTTTGCGGGCTTCGGATTCATGCCTGTCGACTTCGGGGCGACCCGCGTTTTCACCAGTGAGACGCTCAATGAGTCTGTGTGGTGCCAGGTGAAGGTCCGTGACTATGTGGCGGTGGACTACTTGATGACGATCTTGCGACCGAATTTTCGAAACCATTGTCGGCGGTGCAGGTCGGGAAGTGCGCGACGGATCCACACTTCGCCCTGGTCTACCAAGCTGCTACGTTTTTGGTCTATCGGATGGTGTTATATCTCTCCTGTCCATGACGCACGATCTAGCTCACGACGACGTCCAGGAAGCTTTCCGCGACGACCGTCGAGATCGCATCGATCAACGCGAAGCTCAGTCGGAAGTCGCCGACCTGTTCAATCGAAATCGAGAACTGCTGGCTCCACGTCTCCCCGGATCCGAGGACGATGGACTGGCTATATTCTGCGAAGGCGTCCATCCGGAGGGGAGCATTCTGAAACACCTTGTGGAATGACTCGTTCCCTGTGGCGTTCGAGGGGACGAGCCGGATCCGAACCAGGAAGGCGCCCGCGGTCGAACCGCCCAAGGCAGAGACGACGATGTCCTGCGGTTGACCTTGGACGAAGCTCGTCGGAAGCCTCGCGGTCCCGTTGGTCCCGCCGGGAGCTGCGATGGCCAGTCCTGGCGAGAGTTCGCCCGGATAATGCACTGCCGCAAGAGAGACGAAGATGATGAGGGCCGCCGCAATCCCCGCGAACAGAACGGTGACGGCCCCCTTCTCGACCGTCGAGTAATCGGAGAAGTCAAGAAAAGCACGCCCAAAATCGGTGAACGCCGCCACGGGATTGCCGCGAAGACGTTGTAGGAGCCACGCGGACAGGGCGATCGGCAACCCAACGATCACCACGGCGAACACCGTGATCGGGATTCCAAGAATCGAGACACCCAACGCGGACAAGGATGTGACGAAGATCGTGAGCCCGGTCGAGAACGCGAGAATCTCTGCTGCCGATAGCCGAATCGTTCGGCCGATAATCAAGGCAAGGGTGCAATACCCCACCGCAAACAACGCGAGGAGCGCGAAGACGGCCCGATACGGGTTCGGAGGGACCACCACCACGAGGATGGCGTGAAGCAACAGGACGGACGTCGCGAGACCGACATAGGGGAACGTCACCCTCACGCGTAGTGCAGAAATCGGAATCATTAGCGTCTGGTCCCGGATGGAAAAGTCCGCAGACTCAAGTAACTTTCGCGCAACCCTGAAAGGAGATCTAGCGTCCCGAGAGGGACACCAAGGTCCGTGCGACGGATGTCCAGTCCGGCGTCGTTCGGATCCATTCTTGATTTCTCCGCTGAATCCCGTTGAGGGTGTCGTCCTCGAAGATTCCCTGAATCGCCGTCGCCACCCCGGGCGGATCTCGAGGTTCCGTGAACACCAGGCCGGTGCGGCCCTCCAACTCACGAATCGGATGGACACGGGTCGTCACGACGGGCAACCCGGTCGCGACCGCCTCGAGCGCGACGAGCGGAAGACCCGTGCGGACGAACCGATACGGGAAAACCGCGACGTGGGAGACGCGATAGGCCGCCCGCAACTCCTGTCGTGAGAGGAGTCCGCGCACGACGAGGAGCTCGTGGGCTCCGATTCGCGTGCGCGTGACGGTCGGATCGGAATACTTCCGATCGCGGAGCAACAGGACGACTTGCGTCGGCGGATCGCTCGGAAGCGAGTGGGCCAAGCGGAGCACATCGTCGACGCCCCGAGAGCCCTCCGGCGGCCCCGTGAAGACGACGCGTCGGTCGACAGGACCCAAGACTCCCGAGAGTCGCGGTCCCAAACTTGGCGGTGCCCGCTCCAAGAAGAACGGATCGAACGGATGGCGAAGGACCGCGCACGATGAAGGTGGAAGGCCCGCAGCCGTCGCACGGTCCCGATCGCTGTCCCAAAGGAACCCGAAATGGTCCACAAAAGCCGGCGCGTTAGACCAGGTACCGAGTAGCCGCGACCCATACATCGCGACGTGGTGCCGATCGTGCGGGATTTCGGCGGCCAAGGTCGGATCGAGAAATCGTCTCGCCAGCTCCTTCGCGTCGTAGAGGGGCCGGAGAAAGATTCCGATTAGCCGTCCCCGAAAAGAACCCTTGGCTCGAGTACGGCGCATGGAGAAAAATAGGCCTGCCGTCAAACGGCACACACCGATGTCGAACCCCTCGGTTTGGAGGACCTGCCGAAGTGCTGGGGCGGAGCGAAAATCGCTCCGGTTTCGATGCCATCTGACGGGCACGCCGTTCCAGGTCCGGGGGCCCACTTCGCTTGTCATGACTGCGGTCTCGTGGCCGACGACCCGGAGCGCTTGGGCAAGATCCCCCAAGTATCTCCACGGCTGGAGGTTCAGCTCGGCCGGGGGGAGCGTTTCGGTGATAATCGCGATCCGAAGGGTTTCCAAGAATCAGCCCGCGCCTCTGCATCGGCCGGCATCGGAACCCGGCAGGGCTGGGATTCGCCTGAATAGGCTAAATAATCTCGGAACCGTCCCGCGGCTCGAATGTCCCAGGGAGCCTTCCCAAGCATCGCTTCGCTCCGCCCAATTCGGTTTGGTGTCCTGTGCGACGGCCCGAAAATCCCAACGTGGCAAGCTCGATCCATCGAGGAATTGCGGCGGGTTCCGGGAACCAGTCTTGCCCTGGTCGTCTTCCCAGCGGACAAATTGCCCGACGGCTCACGTCCCACCAGTCTCCTGTTCCGGGCGTATGTCGCATCCCACCCGCCCCGTTCGCTCCGGCCACTGGACATGGCTCTCGCGTTCCAAGGCGTACCGTCTTTGCGGTGCCATACGACGACGCAAGACGGGTTGGCGCAACGATACGATGAATCCGACGTTCGCCGAATCCGGGCCTTTGACCTGGATTTTCTCCTCCAATGCGGGTCGTGCGTCCTCGATGGCGAGATCTTGCGAGCGGCGCGTTACGGCGTATGGTCGTTTCAGCACGACGACGGACCTCGTTCTGAAGGAATTCCGACGTTTCTCTGGCCCATTTACGACGGGGACGCGGTCACGGTTGTGGTCCTGCGGCGCTGCGGCGCTCCGCGGGTGGAGTCGACAACGGCATCGCACTCCGAAGCGGGTACTTTCGGACGGCTCTTCACTCCCTCCGACAAAACGTTGACCAGGTGCACTTCGGGGTCGTCGGATGGCCGGCCAACGTATGTCAAGACGTCCGCCTTGGCCAGACCGGATACCTCGAGGCCCCGGCGGCCGCTACGCCGATCGCCCCGTCGCGCATTCCCACGAACCGTCAGATGATGCGGTTCCTCGTCCGACAAACCCGACACGCAGTCCGTAGGGCCGTGCGCGGTCTCGTTCGTCACGAACAATGGTGCATCGGAGTCGCCGACGTGCCCATCGACCGGTTCCTCGAAGCCCGCGGGGAGAAGCGTGTCCGTTGGCTCAATCCTCCGGAGCGCGGGCGGTTCATCGCGGATCCGTTCGGCGCCCAGATCGACGGGGTT
>VBLV01000312.1 GCA_005879045.1 Methanobacteriota archaeon
CAGGAGTTGATGTCCTTGCCAGTGACAATCGGCGATGAGACTCAAGATGCTGTTCAAGGTTTTTGACGAACGTGCGAGGCGAATCGCGTTAGCACTCACGCTCACTGTGGTATTCGCACTCCTCTCTGGGGTAATTGCGGCGGGTCAGACGGTTTATGCGGGCTCCGTCTCAGCGTGGTGGGTCGTGGCCGGAATCTTCGTCTGGATGTTGGTGGTGCTGTCGGTCCTCCTTGGGCTGGCGCGATTTCAGACAAAGGCTGAGCCCCGGGGCGAGGAGTCCCCCCGGGTGGGGCGGAACTACGTTGCGCCGATGGTCCTGTCGGGGGGTCTTCTGGTGGTCCTCGGGATCATCGGCATCCTAAACGTGGTCTTGGTTGCGGACTGCGTTGCGGATGGCGCATGCGGTTCCCTGCCGTCGGAGGCCGGTCCTGTCTTCCTCGGTTGTTTTATAGCCGGCATCGTCCTCTTGGCTGTTGCCTTCGGCTTGTCGGCGCGGGGGTTGAGTCGCAGAGCAGAGAGCCGATGATAGGGCTGCTACGACAAGGGCAATCCGGAATCCGGCATCTCGAGAAAAATCCCCGCCGTGTGGTTTCCGGAGGACTACGCGAATCCGCGCGTGACCCGGAACCCGTTGTCGAAGACGAGCGCGTGGTAGCCCGTGTCGTGCCGGGTCCCTCGCATCTTGACGACCCGCAATTGTCGCTGCATCCCGAACTCGCCCTGTCGCGCGAGCCGGAGGTGCAAGATTCCGTCCACCAGATAATCCTCCTTGTGCTTCGCGTACGCAGCGCGGCGGGGATCCGCACCACCCGTGCGGTCCGTCGGCAGTTCTCCGAGGAGGAACGCCGTGCACTTGAGGTCCCGAAGCCAACGGATGAGAGAGAACATCTCCCGACGCGGCTCACCGAACTTCGCGAGGATTTCGAGTGCATCGAGCGAGTCGAGGACGAGGAAGCGGTAGTCGAACGACTTGCGGATCCCTTGCGTGTAGAGCTTGAACAGGTCGAGCCACGGTTGATCCGCCGATCCCTTTAGCTTCTTCCGCAGCGTGCCGAGGTCCAGGACGCTCAGGTTTCCGTTCGTGTCGTCGAGCCGGTAGCCGAGGCCCTCCGTGTGGTCGATCAGGCTCGCCCGGCCTTGCTCCAGCGAGACGTACAGCCCGCGGGACCCGTTCAAGGCGCTCGAGTGCAGGATGTGGTAGGTGAGCGACGTCTAGACGAGGACGACGTTCCCTTCTGGGATCCCGCCTCCGAGGACCTCGTCGAGTCCCTCGATGTGCGTCGAGACTCGCTTCATTTTTCGTCCTCCACGATGAATTCCGCGGCCGTGAAGAGCTCCTCCATCTCCTTGCCCTTCCAATACTCGGCGGCGGTGACGAGCAGGTCCGGGTGCGCCTCGGACGCGATCCGGGACGGCCACTTGCCGCGGGCCACCTCCTCGGCACCCTGGGCCGCGAACGAGCGCAGGCCGCTCGCGGCGGCTTCGAGTTGTGTCCGGAGTCCATGACCCGCGGTCCCTGCGACGACGCCGGAGAGTTCGATGATGGCGCGGGTGAGGAAATCCAGGAGGGCAGGCACGTGATCCGTGGTGAGTTCCTCCTGCCGAAGACCGTGGGCTCGACTGAACGATGCGACGAGGCGAACCGCTCCGCTCCCGAAGGATTGCGCCAGGATTGATTCGATTTCACGCGCCGGATCGGGGAGCGACCACCAGGTGAACCGCAAGTCCCTGAGAGCACGGCGCTCCGCATCCGTGAGGCGAGACGTCGAGAAGATTACGGTGGACCCCGTGCCGCGGGCGACATGTCGCAGCCGCACGACGGCCTCAATCGTGGACGGCCACTCGGAGAGGGCTGAGAGGTCGGCCAAGTCCTCGACCACCGCCAAGCCGCCACGGGACCTGGCGAGGAATTCGCATGCGGTCGTCAAGGCCCTCAAGGAAGCATGGCGAGCAGGGAGGACCGCGGCGAATCCCGCTTCGCTTGCCGCCATCGCGGGTGCGATGCGGCCCAGGATCAGCGTGGCGCGTCCTCCGGAGGACTCTTCGTGCGCCGTTCGAAGCGCATACTTGGGACGGATCTCCTCGAAGACGATTGCG
>VBLV01000106.1 GCA_005879045.1 Methanobacteriota archaeon
CGGGGTGCGGACGAACGATGCGAGGTCCGCGAGCGACACGGGCGGCGCAAGCAAGGTCGGCTCGACCAGTTCCGCGAACTCGTCCCAAAAACGTGCGTACCGGGGCCAGGCCGCGGCGTCCTTCTTCGAGAACTTCGCCATCTGCTTCCGATTCCAATCCTCTTCGTTCCGATAGAGCAAGAACCGACCGTCCGGGAAGGGCTGGAAGAGGGAGGGATCGTAGACGTGCTCCTCCAGGCCGAACGATGGGAGATCGAGGTCGGCCTTGATTTCAGGCCGCAAGAGGCCGCATGTGTACGCGAGTGTCGAGGCGCGGAACCCGGGATGAATTTCCTCCGTGACGCATGCGCCGCCCACGATGGAGCGGCGTTCCAAGACCAGGACCTTGAGGCCCGCCTTCGCGAGGTACGCGGCGGCGACGAGCCCGTTGTGACCGCCCCCGACGATGACCGCGTCCATCGACGCCATGGCGCCGACCGTAACCGCGGGCTCGATAAAGGAATTGTCGCGTGTCTCAGGCCTTCTTTCTCTGCGGTTCGAAGAACGGTCTCTCCACGACCGTCGCGGGCGCCCGATGCCGTTCCCACTCGACCGCCACTTCGATCTCGATTCGCGTCCCGGGCCGCGAATACGGCGAGGCGACGGTGGCGATCGCGATGTACCGTTTCAACAGCGGCGACCAGCAACCGCTCGTGGCCCAACCGATCTGACGATAGCCCGAGTACAGCGGAACCTTCTCCCGCCAAGGCTCGGTGGGCGGCTGCGGCGGGAGACCCATGTCCCAGTAGAAACGCTCCACCGCCTGCCAGTCAATCTGGAGTCCGACCGTGCGGCGCGCGGGACCGCGCCGCTGCTCCTCGAGGAGCGCCTTCCTCCCGATGAACGGACCCTTGCCTCCCGCAACGGTCCAATCCAGGCTCAGCTCCAACGGCGAGTACATTTGCGCGTCGATGATCGCCTTCCGCGAGGGCATGTATTCGACCTCCGCCAGGATGAGCCCCGCCTCGATCCGCGCGATGTCGAGCGCCAGCATCCCGGCCGCGGTGATGTCGTGCCCGCGCCCCTTCTCCATGACGGCGTCCCACAACGCCTCGGCCCGTTCGCGCTCGACCCAGATCTCGTATCCCAGATCGCCGGTATAGCCGGTCCGGGAGATGTGGACCGGGATCCCGTCGAACTCCGTCTTGACGAATCGAAAGTATTTGAGTTTCTGGACCGCGCCATCGGCTCCCTCGAGAACGATCGCACGCGACGAAGGGCCCTGGAGGGCGAGGGCCCCGATGTCCTCGGAGACATCTTGGACTTCCACGTCCAGTCCCATCCCTGCGTCTTGAAGCCATTTCAGATTCGGCTCGGCGGAGGTCATCCGGAAGGAACCGTCTCCGAAGTTCCAGAGGGTGCCGTCGTCGACCGTCTTCCCGCGTTCATCGCACCAAGGCGTGTAGTAGATCTGCCCCTTCGCGAGTTTCGATGCGTCGCGCGTGACGACCTTGTTCACGAGGTGGAGCGCGTCCTTCCCGCGGATGAGATATTTGTAGAGCGGGGAGACGTCGAGCAGTCCCGCGGAATGTCGGATGGCGTAGTACTCCATTTCCGGAACGAGGGAATACGACGATGCGGCGAGGTATCCCGACCAGCCTCGCCATTCCCAGCTGTCGCAGATCGCTGATGTCCGCGAATGAAACGGTGAACCGCGTCGCACGATTCCTCCTCCGGGCGGACGCGGACCGCGAATAAACGATATAACCCCTCCCCCGTTACCTCGCGCGGCCCGCCGCGCCCGAAGCGGATTGCCGACGCGACGCGCCTTCCGTGAGGTCGGCATCGTGGCGCGAGCGTATGACGCCATTGTGATCGGAGGAGGCCACAACGGCCTCACGACGGCCGCGTATCTGGCTCAAGCAGGCAAGAAGGTCGTCGTCCTCGAGCGTCGGCACGTCCTCGGGGGTGCTGCGGTCACCGAGGAAGTCTACCCGGGATTCAAGTTCACCGTTTGCTCGTACGTTTGCAGCCTCCTCCGGCCGCAGATCATCCGAGATCTCGACCTCCCGTCGCACGGCTTCGAGGTCATCCCACAGGAATCCAGCTTCTTGCCCCTGCCCGATGGGCGGTACCTATTCTATCGCGGGGACGAAGAAGACACGTTCCAGGCGGTCGCGAAGTTCTCGCGGCGCGACGCAGAGGCGATGCCGAAATTCGGTCGCCTGATGGCCCGGATGGCGAAGTTCATCGCACCGACCCTCACGATGACGCCGCCCGATGTTGGCTCCCTGAATCCCTCGGAACTCCGGAAGCTCCTTGTGCTGAATAAACAGGTCCAGACGTTGACGGAGGACGAGCTGTACACCTTCGCGCGGCTCATGACGATGAGCGCCGCTGACTACCTCGATGAGTGGTTCGAAACGGATGTGGTCAAGGCGAGCCTTTGTTCGAGCGGAATCATCGGCACGTTGCTCGGGCCGCGTTCGCCCGGAACGGCCTACGTGTTGATGCACCACTACATGGGCGAGATCGACGGCGCGTACCGATCGTGGGGCTACGTCCGTGGCGGGATGGGGATGGTGAGCGAGTCGATCGCCCGCGCGGCCCGCCTCTTCGGCGCGGAGATTCGGGTGAATGCCGAGGTGCGACGCATCTTGGTGCAGGACGGGCGCGCGATTGGCGTGGAACTGGCGAGCGGGGAGAAGCTCTATGCGAAGGTCATCGCATCCGGCGCCGACCCGAAGCGGACGTTCCTCAAGATGATCGAGAGGTCCGACCTTCCCGCGGATTTCGTGCGGGGCATCGAGAACTTCAAGATCGAGGGATCATCCGGCAAAGTGAACCTCGCCCTCAAGGAGGCACCGAGCTTTTCGTGCCTCCCAGGCAATGGAGTCCATCTCCAGGGGGCCATCTCGATCGGACCGAGCGTGGACTACATCGAAAAAGCGTACGACGATGCGAAGTACGGCGACTACTCGCACCGACCTTATGTCGACATGTGCGTCCCGTCGACGCTCGATCCAACCTTGGCGCCGCCGGGCAAACACCTCATGTCGTGTTTCATCCAATATGCCCCGTACACGTTGCGAAAGGGCACGTGGGAGGAACGGCGCGACGCGTTCGGGGACACGGTCCTCGACACCCTTGAGGAGTACATCCCGAACCTTCGCAAGATCATCCTCCACCGGCAGGTGTTGAGCCCATGGGACCTCGAGCAGATGATCGGCCTGACGGGCGGAAATATCTTCCACGGAGAGCTCACCCCGGACCAACTGCTCTTCCTCCGTCCGACGGCCGGATGGGCCCAATACCGCATGCCATTGAAGGGGCTGTACCTCTGCGGCTCCGGCGCCCACCCCGGCGGCGGCGTGATGGGCGCGCCCGGCCTCCATGCGGCGCGGGAAATCCTGAAAGACTGGGCCCTCCTGCGGGTGTGACCCTTGGCCGAGGCGTACGACGTCGTGATCGTGGGCGGCGGCCACAACGGCCTCGTCGCGGCGACCTACCTCGCGCGCGCCCGACGCCGGGTTCTCGTGCTCGAGAAACGCATCGCTGTTGGAGGCGCCGCCGCAACGGAGGAGATTGCTCCCGGTTTCCGCGGTCCCACCGGGACGCCTGTGTGCGGCCTGCTCCGGCCGGAAGTCGTCGAAGACCTGAACCTGGCCGCGCGCGGGGTCCAATTCATCCGGCCGGACCCGGACGTCGTTGCGCTGGGCGACGGCCGGGCCCTCCCCATCTGGAAGGATGTCCACAAGACCCAGAAGGGCCTCGCTTCGTTCTCGGCGAAGGACGCGCAGACGTATCCGCGATTCATCGAATTCCTGAGCCAATTCGCCGAGGCGCTGGATCCGATCCTGACGATGACGCCGCCCAATCTCCCTTCGCCGAGTTGGGGAGAAGGCGTGTCGCTGTTCCGCCGCGCGCTCCGGCTGCGGCGTCTGGGCAAACGAGCGATGCAACAGATGCTCCGCCTCCCTCCGATGTCGATCCGCGATTTCCTGAACGAGTGGTTCGAGACGGAGCTGTTGAAGGCGAGCTTCGCGGTCGACGGACTGATTGGAACCTACGAAGGGCCGTTCTCCCCGGGCACCGCCTTCGGCCTGGTCCCTCGGTTCCGGCCGGATGTCCATGGGACCGGATCGGCGTTCGTGCGGGGCGGCATGGGGGCGCTCGCGGACGCGCTCGGTCAAGCGGCCCGGGAGGCGGGGGTGACGATCCGAACCGGCGCGGAGGTGACGCGCATCGTGAGCGCCAACGGACGGGTGACCGGAGTCGAACTGGACGGAGGTGGGACGGTCGGCGCGCGCGTCGTCGCGTCGAATGCGGACCCGAAGCGGACCTTCCTCCATCTCGTCGAGCCCGAGGAGCTCGGACCGGACTTCCTGAATCACATCAGGAACTTCGAGATGAACGGAGTCGTTGCGAAAGTCAACTTCGCCCTCGATGGCGCGCCCCGATGGTCCCTCGCCGGGGAGGGAGTGCCGCCTCACTTTCGGGTATGCCCGTCGGTCGAATACATCGAGAGGGCGTACGATGATGCGAAGTACGGAAAGCCTTCGACCGCTCCGTTCCTCGATGTGACGGTCCCGACCGTCGTGGATCCGGATCTCGCCCCTCCGGGGAAGCACGTGATGTCGGTCCTCGTCCAATACGCCCCGTACGCGCTGCGACGCGGCGAGTGGGCCACCGAAGGAAAGAAACTTGCCGAGCGCGTGACGGCCATCCTGGAGGACCACATGCCCGGCCTGGAGAGACTGATCCTCTACCGCCAGATCCTCACGCCGGTCGACCTGGAAGAGCGGTTCGGCCTGACGGAAGGCCACATCTACCATGGGGAGATGACCCTGGACCAGTCGCTCGTCCTCCGTCCGGTCCCGGGTTGGTCCCGCTACCGAACCCCGGTCGAGGGCCTGTACCTCTGCGGATCCGGCTCCCATCCCGGTGGGGGAATCACCGGCGCTCCGGGCTACAACGCCGCCCGAGAGATCTTGAAAGACTGGCCCCGGTTTTCCGCGTGAGCGCCGTGCAGCGATTCGCCGTCGGACGGGGCGGGGCAATCATTGAAATGCGACGGATGGTTCGAAGGCGGCCGATGGGCGACCTGCTTCAACCCGGCACCCGAGCGCCCGACTTCGAGGGGATGAACCAGGACGGTGTCCCGATCCACCTTCGGGATTTCGAAGGCAAGCCGGTCGTGCTGTTCTTCTATCCGGAGGACGACACGGCG
>VBLV01000313.1 GCA_005879045.1 Methanobacteriota archaeon
TCCGTCCATTTAAAGCCGACGGCTAGATCGAGAAACATATCCTCCCTGCCCGGCCAGGCCCGTTGGTCGAGCAGTCAGTTGCCGTCCCCGGCGAGGATTCTGGTTCGAATCCCAACCGTTCCATCCGAGGCAAAAAAAAGGAAGAAGGGGACCCGCATCGAGGCGGGTCTCGGTTCACGCGACCGTGATCTGGCCGAGGACCGGCGTGAAGGTCCAGCCCGAACCGTTCGCGACGATCGACCGCGCAAGATTGATGTCGACGGTCAGCCTCGTCGTGGTTCCGGATCGAATCTCGAACGGCGTGACGGCCTTCACGTCCCCGGAAGGCACGCTGAACACGACCGTCGTACCATCGAGCATCTTGCCCGTCGCTGCGATGACCACAAGTCGGATCTCCGTGTACTTGCCCGGTCCGACCCGCGGGGATGCCAGATCGATCGACGTCTGAGTCACGGTCAGGTTGTGCCAGCCGACCTCTTCGGACTTGCCGGCCTCGTGGACCCAGACCTGCGTGAAGGTCACCCAGACATGAGCCCATGCACCGGAATCGTCCTGGACCGCGACGTCGAGGCTGCCCTCGTACATGTAGACGTACGCAGCGACCCCGGCGATCGCAACGACGGCGGCCAACGCGAGTGCGAGGAGTACACGTCGCATACCCATCCACCTCGTCGCCACCGGGGGCGAGCCGGGCGATAAATATTCTTGGACGGACATCGAAATCCGGTCGCGTGGAACGCGCATCGAACGTGCATTGATGTGCAGCCCTGTTCAGCGGGGATCATACGCCGTCGTACAGACGGTCCGCGAGCTCGCTCGGCAAGCCGGCCTTGCGGATCTCCGAGGCGACCGCATCGATGTCGTACCCGACCCGACGCACCTCGAACGAACGCTGGGTGAGATCGAGGACGCCCCACGCGGCGCGCGGATTCCCGTCCCGCGGCTGGCCCACGGAACCGGGATTCACCAGGAGTCCGGTCCGGAACCGGTTGACCATCGGGAGGTGCGTGTGGCCCAGGATGACGTACGGCGCGCCCGCCGCACGCACGATCGATTCGTCCGCGGCCCAGGGAGGGACGTACTCGTCGTCGTCCCGCGGGCTCCCGTGGTACATGGCCACGAGGCCCTCGGGCATCGAGCTGCGCGTCCGGTCTTCCAGTTCCTTCAGATAGCCGACGCCCGCGGGCGCCAGGTGGACCCTCGTCCAGCGAATCGCCTCGGCCGCCAGCTCGTTGAACCGGAACGTCTCCCCGCCGATCGCGGCGCGGTCGTGGTTCCCGCGGATCGCTCGGACGTGCCGCTCCCGGAGGACCTCGAGCACCTCGTTCGGCCACGGGTTGTATCCGACGAGGTCGCCCGCCACCCAGATGCCATCCGGGGCGACGCGATCGACGTCGGCCAGGACCGCTTGCAATGCGTGAAGGTTCGAGTGGACGTCCGCAAGGACCGCGAGTCGCACAGCGCGACCGAACGAGCTCGGTCTATATCAGGTTCTCAACACGAAATGAGAATTTTGCCGAGGCCATGGAGCGGCCTGGAACCTTGCGTCTGGTTAACCTTATTTAATGTCGAAGAACGAGGATCTGAGACGATGGCCACCCCGGTCGACGCACCCCGCATTCCTCATCAATTTCGGCCGCTGGGCCCCTCTTCCCGTCAATCCCCGGTATGGTGCTGTAGTGCACACCTTTAAGAGCCGGGGGCTCTCTCGGCGGGTTGTCCGGCCCAGCAAGGGACGGACAGTAGGTAGTGAATGGACGAAGACAGAGGCGGCAGACGAGGCGGAGGCGGCTACGACCGCGGCCCGCGTCAAATGTTTGATGCGGTGTGCGCGGACTGTGGCCAAGCCACGCAGGTTCCGTTTAAACCGGACCCGGCGAGGCCTGTCTACTGCCGAGATTGTTTCGCAAAGCGCCGGCCGCGACGGTCGGCTGGCGCGGAGCTCGTTTTTAATTCCCATCCAACGAGCGCATGCGCCCGCTAGATGACGAAACCCAAGGTGGGCGTCCCGAGGCCGGTCGTCAGCTCTTTATTGACTCCTCGCCGTGCTGGAGCCGACGGATTCCAGGTGGAGCGACCTTCAGCGATCCCCTCGAAACCGGGGGATCCCGTGCGCAGTTCTTCTTGGTCCCTGATCTCGTTCGACGTGGACGGGACGATCTTCCGCAGGCCCGCGCTTCGTGAAGCAGCCCATGCCTTGGGACTCCGGGAAGAATGGGACGAAATCGATGACCTCTTCGATCGGGCGAAAATCAACCTGAGGGAACGTCTGCAGTCCCACTATGCCCTTCTGAACGGAAAGCGGATTACCGACATTCTTACAGAGGTGGCGAAAGTTGATGTCATGAAACACGTCCGAGAAACGGTCGACGCGCTTCGGGCCGATGGAGTCAAGGCTCTTCTGTTGACCGACCTACCGAACTTCTTGTGCGCGGATTTGGTCGACCGGTTTGGGTTCGACGGCTACATCGCCTCGAACGTTGGAATCCGAGATGGGATCGTCAGCGGTGAGATTGACCCTTTGACCGACAAGCGACTCGGACTCGAGAAATATCGCTCCCGGATGTCCATCCCTCGGTCCAAGTGCGTGCACGTCGGCGACGGGCGAAATGACGTACCCGTGTTCCGCGCCGTGCAGTACTCGATCGCGTTGAACTCGAGGGTCGCCCTAGTGAACAAGGCCGCTTCCCACACGATGATCACGGACGACCTCCTCGACGTCTATCGGCATCTTCGGACCGCCATCTGACGGGTCCGAGCGATGTTCAGAGGCAGTCCTTCGTGGATTCTGCCAACCTGAGGAAGGAGGTGAAGCCTTATTGTCATTGCCCGTCTAATGGCGGGCCGTGGACCGCCTCGAGGTCGCGAGGGGCGTCGAGGCGACCCGGGACTTCGCGCTGTTCCTCCGCAACGAGCGGGCCCTGGTAATATCGGATCTCCATCTTGGCTTCGAGGGAGCCCTCGCCGAGCAAGGCGTCTCGATCCCCCGTTTCCAACGGCGCGTGATCCTCGAGCGGCTCGGCAAGATGCTCGACCGCGGGAAGGCGGAGAAAGTCGTCATCGCCGGGGACTTCAAGCACGAGTTTTCGAAGAACCTCGTCGACGAATGGGTCGAGGTGAAGCAGGTGCTCCGGTTCCTGAAGGATCGCGTGACCCCGGTCCTGGTCCGAGGGAATCAC
>VBLV01000107.1 GCA_005879045.1 Methanobacteriota archaeon
TCCATCGTACGCCGCAAGGCGGCCTGGGCGTCCGCCGTCAGGTTGTCGGCCTCGTCGAGGAAGATGATCTTGAAATTCGTCCCGCCGAACGGCGCGAGCCGCGCAATCTCTTTGACTTTCGTCCGCACGGTCTCGATGCCGCGCTCGTCGCTGCTGTTCAGTTCGAAGTAATTCTGGCGCCAGTCCTCGCCGAACATGTCGCGGGCGAGGGCGATCGCACACGTCGTCTTGCCGGCCTTGAGGCGCTCGACGATCTCCTCCTGGCCGACGACCTCGTCCAGGCTCTTCGGTCGATACTTCTCGACCCAAAGTTCCTTCATCGCCGCCCCAACGCGCGGCGAATCCGGCGGATGCGTAATAAGGCTTTGGCGGGGACCGAGCCGAACCTACTCGATGGCGATGTCCAGGAAGTGCGCGACCGCGGCGATCGGGTTGATCAGCGTCGTCGTCGCCCCGCCGGCGAAGAGGAGGCCGACCGCGTGCCGGCCTTCGTCGACGACGAGAGAGCCGCTGTCGCCGCCCTTCGACAACAGGTCGCTCACGATCTGCTCCCGGAAAATCGCGCTCGGCCCACCGTAGTCCACCTCGACGACCGCATCGATGGCCGTGATCCGTCCTGCCGTGACGCCGGTCGTGCGCCCGCTCTTGCGGACTCGCATCCCGATGTCCGGTTCCTTCGTCCCGCGGACCCGACCGATGCCCAGGATGTCCGGTGCGACGAGCCGCGTCTCGATCGGCTCGGCAATCGCCGCGTCGACGAGGTTCGATTGTCCGCTCGGGAGGCGCTTCAGCCCCCAGCCCGCGGCGCGGAGGAGGGGCCCGAACAGTCGAGCCAGGAACCGCGCGATCGGTCCGGGCTCCCGCTCCTTGAACTGGATCGGGACGAAATCAACGAGGCGCGCAATCGTGTCTTGCAAGCGACCGCCGTCGGCAGGTCCCGGTTGCAGGATTGGGTCACCGACCCGGCCGGCGTTCTGATTGGCGAGGACATGGTTGTTCGACAAGATCACCGGCCGCCCGTTCCGCCGAGCGAGGATGCCGAGCGTCCCGGCGGTGATCTGGACATGGCCGATGCTCACGCCGCCCGGCGCCGGACGGATCCGCTTCGTCCGTTCCAGGTCGACGGCCTGTTCGGACCGCAGGGCGTGGAACCGGCCCGTTTCGACGATGTCCGTCCGGACGGTGCCGAACGCCTTCGGGACCACGTCCCGGTGACGCAATTGCGCCTCCGGCTTCTTCGCCTCGACGAAGACGACGATGCAGCGCTCGTCCGTCTCGAGGCCGCGGATCATCTTGTTTCCGATCGCGACCCCGACTACGTTCGCCCGGGCGAAGATGGCACCCTCGTACGCGGCCTTCGCGGCGCGGACGTCGTCCGCTGGCATGACTCACTCCTTGCGCTCGAATGCGCTGATCTCGAGGAGGCCTTCGCCGAACTTCCCGCCCGCCGTCGTGCCGGCGACGCGGACGACCATGTTCGCGACGAAGCCGATGAAGATCCCGATTCCGTAGTACGCGAGGAGGTCCCGGGCGTACAGGAAGGACATCATGCTGACGCCGAAGACGATCGCCATGAACGCGGCGAAGGCGCCCCACTGAACCTTGTAGCGGCGCACGGCGAACAGGAGGAACCAACCCAGGACGATCCCCATGAGCACGAGGCCGAGCTGGTTGATGTCCATAGCGTTCCCTCGGAGAATGGCCGAAATTCCGCCGATTCCGGATAAAGGAGTCGGCGCGGTTCTCACTCGAAATAACGACGCGCCTCTGGGGAAGCCCGCCACAAGACTCAACTACCCGACCGCGAGATGCCCGACGGGGGTCGCGCTTGTCCGCTTCGACCGTGTGTCCCGTGTGCGGGACCACGAATCCTTCGTCGAACGCCTTCTGCGTGAATTGCGGGACCCGTCTTGGAGCGGCCGGAGTCACGGCACCTGGCGCGCTCGCGGCCGGTGCGCCACCCGCCGTCCCGCCTCCTGTGGCGCCCTATGCGGGCGGATACCCGTATTATGCGCCCCCGTTTCCGCGGAGGGCGACTTTCTCGGACATGCTCTCCGGAATGTTCGATGTATACACGAAAAACTTCCTGCCGTTCTTCGTCGTGTACCTGGCCCTGGGCGCCGCAACCGGCGTTCTCTCGGCCGTCCTTTCGTTCGCCATCTTCGGGACCGTCTTCGTCGGCGGGGGGTTCGGCGGCGTCCCCCCGACCTCGTTTCCAACCGTGAATTTCGGTCTCATCCTCCTCGACGCGATCGCGACGTTCGTCGTGTCTGCGATCCTCACGAGCATCGTCACCGGCGCGATGACGGAGTACGCGATCCGCCGGTACCGCGGCGAACCGATGGCAGTGGAACAAGCCCTCCGCCGCGGACTCGCGCGGTTCCCTAGCATCCTGGGCGCGAACATCCTTCTCGGTCTCATCCTCTTCGGCCTCGTCACGATCCCGCTCCTCCTGATCGCCGTCGCCCTGCTGGCCGGACTGAGCGGCGGCACGGGCACGATCGCGCTCCTGTGCGGGGGCCTGATCCTCTTCGTCGTCCTGGGCGTGCTAGCGATCTTCCTCTACGTGTCGTTGGTCCTGTACGCTCCTGCGATCATGATGGAAAATGCGAGCGCGGTCGGGGGCCTCTCGAGGAGCTGGCGGATGACCCGGGGCCACCGATGGTCCCTCCTCGGCTCGATCCTCATCGTCTCCATCCTCGGGGGCGTCATCAGCGCCGCGATCTCGGTTCCTCTCGGTTTCGCCGCCTCGGCGGGCGGCCCGATCGTGTCCGCGTTCGTGTCCGTCGTCTCTTCGGCCGTGGTCAGCGCCCTGGTCGGTTCGTGGATCGTGATCCTCGTCGCGGTGGCGTACGAACTGATGGTCCGCCGCCCGACCCCGTACTTCGGCGCCGCGCCGCCGTACCTGGCCGGACCCGGCATCGCTCCGCCGCCGGGAGCCGCGCAAACCGGTCCGCCCCCTCCCTCGGGACCTCCTCCGGGCCCATGAGGTCTTAAGCCGCCGCGCCGATTCGATCGGCCGTGGCGTGCGACCGATGTGGCGCCCCCGCCGTCGAATGGCTCCGGTACAGCGGGGAGCACCTGTGCCGCGCGCACTTCTTGGATTTCGTCGAGCGGCGGGTGAAGCGAGAGTTCCGATCCCAGGTCGACCTCCGCGGCGGAGAGCGGATCGCCATCGGGATGAGCGGCGGGAAAGACTCGAGCACGACGGCGGCGCTTCTCGCGAAGTTCCTCGAGAACCGACGCGGCGTCGAGCTCGTCGGGGTAACAATCGACGAAGGGATTGCGTCATACCGTCCTCAAGGGATCGACTACGCGCGGCGGCTCTGCGCCCGACTCGGAATCGAGCACCGCATTCTGGCCTATGCGGACACCGTTGGGCACGCGATGGACGAGGTCGTCGTCGTGGATCCGGAAGCGATCCCGTGCAGCTACTGCGGGCCGTTCCGTCGGGAGGCCCTCAACCGCGCGGCCCGGGAGGTCGACGCGGATTACGTCGCCACGGGCCTCAACCTCGACGATACTGCGCAATCGATCCTCATGAATGTGGCGCGCGGGGACATCGAGAAACTTGCCCGGATGGGGCCACACGAGACGCGCCAGCCCGGCCTGGTGCCGCGGATCCAGCCCCTCCGCATGATCCCGGAGAAAGAGGTCTATCTGTATGCCCTCCTGAGTGGCATCGAATTTCACGATGCGACGTGTCCGTACGCGGAGCGGGCCCAGCGCGGGCGGTTCCGGGACATCGTGCATCGCCTCGAGGAGGAAAGCCCCGGCACCCGCCATGCGATCGTGAGCGGTTACGATCGGATGCGACCCTTGCTCCAGGCAAAGTTTCCTCCTGCGGCCCTCAACGCGTGCGCCCGCTGCGGCGGGCCGACCGTGAACGAAATCTGCAAGGCGTGTGAGCTCCGAGACCGCATCGCTCGGCTCGAAACGGCCCGCGAGCTCGAGTCGACGAGTTGAACGCCTTCAGTGGCCGATCGTCGCGGCCCGAGGCCGACCGACCGAGATGATTCGGACGGGGACTTTGAGCTGCGCCTCGATGAATTCGAGATACTTCCGTACCGCTTCCGGCAGCGCTCGTTTCCCTTTCTTCGCGGTCGCGATCCAATCGGATTCCGAGAGATCCGGCCATCCTTTGAACTCGCGGTAGACGGGTTCGCATCGGGACAGCACCCGCATGCTCGCGGGGAATTCTTTGACGGCTTCCCCGTCGAACCGGTAGCCCACACAAATCGGGATCCGATCGAGCCCGCCGAGCACGTCCAGTTTCGTGACCGCGAGGCTCACGAGTCCGTTCACTCGCACGGCCATCCGCAGCATGACGAGATCGAGCCAGCCGACCCGCCGCGGCCGTCGCGTCGTCGTCCCGTATTCGCCGCCACCCCGTTCGCGCAGATATTCCGCGGTGGACCCCTCGACTTCCGTCGGAAACGGTCCGGTGCCGACGCGCGAGGTGAAGGCCTTCGCGACGCCGACGATGTCCGTCAAGAATTGCGGTCCCACTCCCGCCCCGACGGATGCGGCTCCCGCGACGCAATCGCTCGAGGTGCCGAACGGATAGATCCCGTGATCGATGCAGAGGTGCGTGCCTTGGGCGCCCTCGAACAGCACTCGTTTTCGACGCCGAATCGCCCCGTCAAGCCACACGGACGTGTCCGCCACGAAGGGCGCGAGACGCAGGCCGTACTCCACCTGCTCCTTGTATATCGTCTCGAGATCGAGGCGTTCCGTCCCGCCGTACGCGTCGATGAGCCTCTGCTTGATCGGGACCATCGTCTCGAGCTTCTCTCGGAGGGCGACGGGGTCGACGAGGTCGCACATGCGGATCCCGAAGCGGCCCACCTTGTCCTCGAACGAGGGACCGATCCCTCGAAGCGTCGTGCCGGCTCCCAAGCTGCCTTTCAATTTCTCCTCGAGGCCGTCGATGATCTTGTGGTACGGCATCACGACATGCGCGCGGTCGCTGATCCGCAGGTTCTCTACCGAGTGGCCAAGGGCCCGCGTCTCCTCGATCTCCTTCAGGAGCTGTGCCGGATCGATCACCACTCCGTTCCCGATGACGTTCATGGAGCGCGTTCGGAGGACGCCGGAAGGCAGCAAATGAAACGCGTACAGCTGGTCGCCCACTTGGACCGTATGGCCCGCGTTCGCGCCGCCCTGGAACCGCACGACGACGTCGGCGCGGTCGGCAAGGTAGTCGACGATCTTCCCCTTGCCCTCGTCCCCAAACTGTAAGCCGACAACTACCGTGCCCGTCAAAGATCTCTGCCTCGCCGGTTCAGCGATTTCATCCTCTTATAGAGTTCCTCCGACCTAGGGTGGTGGCCGTGCCTCCCCTTCTTTACCAGGGTGAGGTGCTCAAGCACACACAAAGCTTGCTCCCTCTTCAGTCTGAGGTAGGGCACGAGGAGAGGCAACATCCAGCGAATTGTGCTCGATGTGACGATAAGGTGAAAAAGCGGCCGGTGAGACTTGAATCCGCGATTTCGTGTCTTCCAGCATGCGGTCCCAATCAATCTCCTGATGCTCCGGAGGAA
>VBLV01000108.1 GCA_005879045.1 Methanobacteriota archaeon
CGTACAAGGAGAGCGGCGCGATCACATCGATGGCCCACGCGGACGGGTACATCGAGATCCCGGCGAACGTGGACTTGCTGGAGAAGGGGGAGACCGTCCGCGTGACGCTCTTCTGATCGACGACCCTCGGTTTCGCTCTTCAGGGAATGGCATTCCGTCGGACCTCCTCGCCGCTCCGGAGCAATCCTTATAGGCCGGCGGGATGTCGCCCGCGGCCGATGGTCCTCATCGAGCGCGCGAATCCGACGGACCGCCTCGACGTGGAACGCCTGATCGCGGCCTACCTCACCTCCGAGGGCGTGAAGCCGCGCTGGTCGCGCGGGAGAAGCGAGCGGTCGTCGGCGTGGCGCTCGCGGTGTACTCCCCTTCCGCGGAAGAAGGCCGGCTCCTCGTCTTGAATGACTTCTTCGTCGATCCCGCGATGCGCCGGAAGGGCGTCGGCCGGGCCTTGGCGACGCGGCTCCTCGAAGAGGCGAAGGCGATGCGCGTGGAGCGGATCGACCTCGAGGTAACGCCGACGAACGCTCCCGCGGCCGCATTCTGGAAATCGATGGGCTTCCGGACGGGCGGTCGAACCGTGTACGGCCGGGACATCGTCTAGCGCCCGTGGACGACCATCCGGTGGGCGCGGAACGCTTCCTGTCCGAACTCCTTGCCGCATTCGGGGCACCGGACCCGCGGGCGGCTTCGTTCGGGATCCTGGGCCTTCAACGCGCCGAGGAGCTGGGCCATCTCGAACGCGATCTCCTCGGACTCCGCCCTGGATCCGTGGAACGCCGTCACATCCCGCATGAAGTCCACGTGCAGGTCGATCTCCGAGCCCTTCGGGACGCGCTCGAGCCCGTGGGTCTCGAGGCGCATGTGGAAGCGCTTGCCGTCGTACAGCGCTCGGAACGCGACCACGTCGAACGGCTCACGCTTCACGCGGTAGCCGAGGGTCAGGGCTGCGGCCTCGATCGCGTGGAGTGTCATCCGCCGGGGGAGGGACGCCTTCATCGGAGTTCCCTTCAGTTGCCGTACGAGACCTTCGCGGACACGAGCGAGTAGCCGAGCGGGCATTCGAGCTCCGGCCCGAGCTCGACGACGCGAATGCGCATTCCCGGTTCGACGCCGACCGGGTGGCAGAGGCGGAAGTTCGGGCACGCGCCATTGGAGCAAACGATCTTCTCGTACGCCAAGACGGCTCCCTCGACGCCCACCCGGGCCGAGAGGCTGCAGTCCGGTGGGATCGGTTCGACCTCGACCACCCGCGCGCGTTCTTCGTTCAAGAGGCACGGATGCGCGACGTCTCGGACGCGGGTGATCCGGTACCGACGCCCGAGGTCTTGGTTGAGGCATGCGCTGCGGACCTTGCACGGCGTGCACTCGGGCTGCGGCCCGCGGTAGATGAATTCGTGGCCCGCGTGCGCTTGCCGCTCGCCGACGAGCGTGATCTGGACCACGACGAGGGCCTCTCCCGGACCTAAGGCGCGGGGCGGCTTAAGGGTCTCCGTTCCCAGGATCGCCCGCGGCGGACCGATTCTGCGCCGATAGGTTCAAGGTCGAAGCGACCATGGAACGGGACGGTCGAGTCGACCAGGAGGTTCCCGGCATGATATCCTGTATCATTTTCCGAACCGCGCCGGGAGCCGCATAAGACCGTTCGGCGTCCCGGCGTTCGTGAGTCCGTCATGTGAACGCCCGCATGAAACGAACGAACCAACCGATGCCGAACCGCCCCTACCTGGACGCCAGCGTCCAGTGGCGCATCAACTCCGGGCAGCTGTCCCTCGAGGAACCGGACTACCGGTCCGTCGTCGAGGCGATCCTGTCCGCCGGGCTCGCGACGGAAGTCGTGGGCCTGATCAGCGCAGGCAAGGAAGCGAACGTGTACCTGGCGCGGTATAACGGCGCGCCGCTTGCGATTAAGTCGTATCGGCTCTATCGAACGTCGCACCGCGGGGGAGGGCCGGTCAAGCAGGACTCCATGGGTTGGCGGGCCGCGCACGAGTACGAGATGATGCGCCAGGCCTGGAAAGGCGGGGTCCGCGTGCCGACGCCCGCGCGGCGCGTCGAGAACCGTTTCTCCATGCGATACCTCGGCACGGATGAAGGGCCGGCGCCTCGACTCAAGGACGTCGTGCTCGAGGATCCGAAAGGATTCCTCGACCAGGTACTCGATGTGATCCGGCGTCTCATCGGGGCCGGCGTGGTCCATGGCGACCTGAGCGCCTTCAACGTTCTGGTCCATGAGGGCGAGCCCTGGGTCATCGATTTCTCCGAGGCGATCCGGGTGGACCGCGCCGGGTCGTCGCCGTGGGTCCGTCTGACGGAGGCTCGAGCGGCCCTGGAGAGCGGACTCGCGGCCCTCCAGGTGTACTTCCGCCGCTATGATCTCCGGATCGACATCGCGGCCTGTGCAAACGAACTCGTTGAGTCGCTCGACCGGTTCGGCGTTCTGCATTAGCGCGCGGCGACGCCCTCAGACGACCTTCGTGATCTTCGCGAGTCGCTCCGCCGCTTCGAGCGTGAGGCCTTCGTCTCCGAGGATCGTGTACCGCTCCTTGTTGACCTCGTGCGCGTGCACGAGAGCCTGGACGACCTCATCGTCCGTGACGCCGAGCGCCCGCGCTGTCGTCGGCGCGCCAATGGCCAGGAGCGCGTCTCGGACTTCCTGCCAGTTCCCGGCATGGAGGTACATCATCATGATCGTCCCGACGCCGCACTGCTCCCCATGCAAGCCAGGCTTCTTCGCGATCCGGTCGAGGGCGTGCGAGAACTTGTGCTCGCTCCCGGACGCGGGCCGCGAGGAGCCGGCGATCGACATCGCGACCCCGCTCGACACGAGCGCCTTGCACACGAACCACGCGCTCTCTTCGAGTCGAGGCTTGATCGTGGACGCGTTCTCGATCACGAGGTGCGCGGCGAGTTCGCTCAGCGCGGCGGCGTACGACGAATAGTATTCGTTCCGAAGGTTTCGCGCGAGGGCCCAGTCCTTCACCGCCGCGAGGTTCGAGATGATGTCTCCGCATCCCGACGCAAGGAGGCGGAACGGCGACTCGGCGATCACGCCGGTATCCATGATGACCGCGATCGGCGTCTGGGCTGCGAGGCTCACCTTCTCGCCGTCCTTCTGGATCGAGGCGCGCGACGACACCACGCCGTCGTGGCTCGCGGCGGTCGGCACGCTCACGAACGGCACGCCCGCATTGAAGGACGCGCACTTCGCGACATCAATCGAACGCCCGCCGCCCACGCCGAGCGCGAATTCGATGTTCCCTTTGCGAATCTTCTCTTCTCCCTCGCGGATCTCTTTCATCGTCGCATCCGGGATCAAGAATTCCGAGGAACGAATCTTCCGCGCGGCGAGTTCCTTCTCGACGGTCGTGCCGGCGATCTTCATCGTCGTCTCGTCCGCGACGATCAACGCGCGCTTCCCCAGTTTCAGCGACTGGCAGACCTCTCCGACCGTGTGCAGGGCGTCATGGCCGACGACGACGTTGCGCGGGAGCTCCATCGCTTTCGTCTTCGAGAAGGACTCTGTGTCCATCGTCGACAATGCGTCTCCCCTAAACCCGCTTCAAGGAACACTCTCTACTTAAATCCGACGACCCCGTTCTCGGCCTCCCGATCGGCAGCTACGACCCGAGGCCCTGTCCTCGCAGATCAGCGGTGCTTCAGGGTCCGGCGAGTCAACGGCGGCACGGTTCGTCCATGCTTTGAGTCGTCAATCAGCTGTCCGAGGCGTTTGAGTTTCGTCGGCTCCGTCTTCGCGGTGATGACCCACCACACGGCCGCCTTCTGGTACGATGGAGGTTGCGCTTGAAAGAACTCCCAGGCCTTCCGGTTCGCGCGGAATTTCCTCAATTGCACCTCGTCAAGCTCCGCGGCTTTGCGTTGTTCGTACGAGTAGATTCCAGATCGATCTTTCGCACGGGCCTCGAACGCCTCGAGGCCGGCCGGCTGCATGCGCCGTTGTGCGCGAAGTTGCTCGACGCGCTTGACATTCGCGACGCTCCAGATGCTGCCCGGCTTTCGCGGTGTGAAACGGATCGCATGATCCACTTCGTCGATGCCTTTCCGTTGTCCATCGATCCATCCAAAGCACAGCGCTTCGTCGACCGCTTCCGGCCACGTGATACTCGCCTGACCTGAGCTCTTTTTATGGAATCCGACCCATAATTCTCGGGCTTCGCGGTGTCGCTTCTCAAGCCAAGCTCGGAATTCCAGCGGAGTTCTGAAGAAGGTTGGTTTCATCGGCCCTCGGACCAGGACGCGGCGTCCTCACCGTCTCTCAATAGTTAGCCGTTCTCAGAGGGGTCGGCGAAAGTACGCCAACTAACGCCGCCGAAACTCACCGCGGAACCATTAAATCGACGTCGACTCTGATGCGCCCCCGATGGCCCTCCCCCTCGCCTTCGCGATCTCGGTCGTGCCCGCCAAGGCGGACTTGGCTCGCGGGGAGGCGGAGTACCTCCGCGGAAACGCCCACTGCGATGCCCGCGAGTTCTCGGACGCCCTCGCGTCCTACGACCGCGCGGCGGCGTTCGGCTACGAGGACCACGTCATGTGGAACAATCGCGGGGTGGCGCTCGACGGGCTCGGCCGCCACGAGGACTCGATTCAGGCGTACACCCGGGCGTTGCAACGCAACCCGAAGTACGAGATCGCCGCGTACAACCTCGGAAACGCCTTCGCGCAACTCGGGCAGTTCGAGGAGGCGCTCGTCGCGTACGACCGCGCCCTAGCCATCAACCCGGCCTACGCGGATGCGCTGTACGACAAGGCCCTCGTCTTGGCGCGGCTCGGGCGCGCCAGGCCGTCGTTGCAGGCCTACGAAGCCCTCGTCCGCGCGGATTCCGGGAACGTGGTCGCGTGGACGCGGAAGGGGCAACTCCTCGAGGAGCTGAACAAGTTCGACGAGGCGGTCGACGCGTACAACGCCGCGACCGCGCAGAATCCGGAGGACGGAGACGCGTGGACCGGACTCGGCGACGCGCTGTACGCCCTCGAACGGTACGAGGAGGCCGTCGAAGCCTACGACCGTGCGATCGCCGCGGACCCGAACAACGAGGAGGCGTGGAACAACAAAGGCTTCACGTTCTTCATGCTCGGGATCCATGAGGAGGCGCTCGCCTGTTACGAGAAGGCGCTTGCGATCAACCCGAGGTACAAACAGGCGTGGTACAACAAGGGGTACACGTTCCACGGAATCAACCGGCTCGAGGAGGCCGTGACGGCGTACGAGAAGGCGATCGAGATGGACCGCGGCGACGAAGTCCTCTGGAACAACCTGGGAAACGCGCTGTACA
>VBLV01000109.1 GCA_005879045.1 Methanobacteriota archaeon
GGGATGGCGAATCGGATGGGCGATCGCGCCGAAGACCCTCGCCAGCGCGATGCGGCGGACGCACGACTTCCTGACGGTCGGCGCGCCCCATCCGCTTCAGATCGCCGCCGTCGCCGCCCTGAACTTGCCGGAATCCTACTACGCGGACTTGGCGCGCTCGTATCAGGCGAAGCGGGACTTCTTTGTGCGCGGGCTCCGCGATGCCGGTCTCGGCTGCCGGCCACCAGGAGGCGCGTACTACGTGATCGCGGACTTCGACCGTTTCCCGTTCGAGGACGACTGGGCGTTCGCGATGTACCTCGTGGAGCGATTACGGGTCGCGGTCGTCCCCGGCTCTTCGTTCTACGGCGACCCGGTCGATGGCCGGCGATACGTGCGGTTCATGTTCTCGAAACGAGACGAGACGCTCCGCGAAGCGATCGAGCGCCTCCGGGATTTGCGGGACGTGCGCTGAGATGCCTGGCGACGCGGACATTGTCCTCGTCGACGGCAAGGTCTTCACAGCGGCCCGAGATCGGCCGTGGGCGAAGGCCCTCGCGGTTCGGGGCGACCGTCTCTTGGCCGTCGGGACGTCGGCGCAGGGGGAGCGGTGGCGGGGTCGCCGCACGACCCTCGTCGACCTTCGTGGCGCCGTCGTCGTGCCGGGTTTCATCGACGCGCACACCCACATGGCCGATTCCGCGGGCGAACGCGGATGGACGCGGCTCGATGGCACGCGCAACCTCGAAGAGGCAGTCGTCCGACTCCGCAAGACAGCGGCTTCGACCCCCCACGGCGGCTGGGTCGTCGGAATCGATTGGGACGAGGCGAAATGGCCCGAGCGACGCTTCCTGACGCGAGAGGATCTCGATCGCGTATCGACCGACCACGCCGTCGTCGCTCGGCGGATCGACTGCCACATCGGCTCGCTGAATTCGATGGCCCTCGAGCGGGCCGCGGGCCTCGCCGGCATGCGGGGATTTGAAGTCGACGCATCCGGCCGTCCGACCGGACTCCTGACGGAGGACGCATTCGGAGAGTTCCATCTCCGATTCGAGACCGGCGAGACAGGGATCGAGCGCGGCCTTCCCGCGGTCGCGCGGATGGCGCACCGGCTCGGGATCACCTCGATCCACGATGTCGTGAGCCGTGCGGGGTGGACGGCATACCAGCGCCTCCAGCGCACCGGACGATTCCGCGTCCGAGTGTATGCGATGCCTCGAGACTCCATGCTGGGAGCCCTCGCCGATGCTGGACTCGGCGCCGGGTTCGGCGATCCGTGGCTCCGGCTCGGCGCGATCAAGGTCTTCGCGGACGGATCGCTGGGCGCCTACACAGCGGCCCTCAGCGCTCCCTACGTCGGCCGGCCAAACGACCGAGGGGTGCTCATTCACTCGCCAACCGAGCTTCGTTCAATCTTGACGACGGCGCATCGCGCCGGCTTCCAGACGGCGACCCATGCGATCGGGGACGCGGCGATCCGACTCGTCGTAGAGACGCTCGAAGAGGTTCAGGATTCGGCACCCAGAAGAGATGCGCGGCATCGGATTGAGCACTACGAGCTTCCGGACGACGATGTCTTGCGACGGACGAAGGCCGCGGGAATCGTGGCTTCGTGCCAACCAAACTTCGTCGGGCAATGGAGCGGACCCGGGGACGTCTACGAGACACGCCTCGGCGCAGGACGATTCACCGCGAACAATCCCTTTCGCGGGATCCTCCGCGCCCGCATTCCGCTGTGCTTCGGTTCCGACGGCATGCCGTACGGCCCCCTCTTCGGCATCCACTGGGCCGTGAACGGATTCTTCGAAGACCAGCGCCTCTCCCCGGGGGAGGCCATCCGAGCGGCCACCGCGGGCGGCGCGTATGCCGCGTTCGAGGAACACGAGAAAGGAAGTCTCGAATCGGGTAAGCTCGCCGACTTCGTCGTCCTCCGGGGCGACCCGTTCGAGACGCCGGAGCAAATCGCGCAGATGCAGATCGCATCCACGTGGATTGGCGGGGAACGAGTCTACGCCATCCCATCGAAATCTTGAATCCTGTTCAGCCACCGGCGCTAGAGGCCTGAGCCTTCAGTGCGCGGTACAAGCTGCCCCACACCTTGCCGTCCTTGCGGAGCTTGTTCTCGTAGTTGTTCATCTCGGCCCACGTCTCGAAAGCGGACTTCGCCTTCGCGTCAAACTTGCCCGAGGTCGGTCCGTGGTAGAGCCCAAGAGCCGCCAGGTTGGCCTGGATCTCCCGCACAATCTCCGGCTTGAGGAGGACGACATCCTTGGGATCTTCGCGGTTTAGGAGGGTGAGATCGTACACGTTGAAGATGCGGATGAGCTCCTCGATCGGGGCCGGATGGTCATCGACCCGGATGTCGATCCAACGGTCGTTGAAGCCTGCGTATCCGCCGCCGTGCCGGACGACGAGGATCGCCGCGCTCTGCTGGCCTCGCTTGTCGCCGCCGGCCCGCTGCCCCGCGCTCAACGCCGCGAGCAGGCGGACGGGCAGGTCACCCTGCGTCATCTCGAAGGCCCGGGCCAACGCCTTCAAGACTTCCTCACTCGCGAGGATGTTCCCCTGGGCCGCGAAATTCCGGCCGACGACGTGCCCCGCCCACGGGAAGCATTCTTTCCCGGTGTACGACGCGGCGCGGCCTCGTGCGTCGACGACGCCGATCTGGCGCTGCGCCGCGTCTTTGTCCGACGTCACGAGCTTCTTCACGACGTCCTTCGGTGCGACCCCGCGCTTCAGCATCGCGAGCGCATCCGGTCCGTACGCGGTGTTGGCGTACGCCTGCGTCGCGACCGCTCCGACACGAGCCACGGCGAACGGCACGACGGCCCCGACCGCGACGAATTTGGATTCGACGGCGACGCCGAGATCTTTCGTCTTCGGGTCGAACGCGACGATACTGAACGTCGAAGGTCGCGCTCGCGTCATCGCCGCCGGGAACGGGCAAACGCTATTTCGTCGTTTCCCCGCTCCCGTAACCCTTATGCTCGTGCCTCAGCTGCGCGACCTCGTCGATGCACGTCCTCCTCGATCTGTACGGAGTCCTGCTCGACCACGAGAAGATGTTTCGCGGGTATCGGGAGCGTCTTGCGGAGCTCCTCTCGGCCCGGTTCGGCGGCGCACCGGAGACGTGGAGGCGCGCACACGACGAAGCCTGGGTGACGTACCTCCAGCGGGTCAACTCGGTGGACTGGGAATCGAGAGGATACGCGGATATCGTCGACGAGCTCGATGCACGACACCTCTTGGAGATCTTCGACCGAGTGGGCGTAGCCGACCAGCCCGCCGATGCCCTCGCCCTCTCGCGGGAATTCGAACGGGAGGCGATGTCTCGCGTCAACGCGCGATACCCGGATGCACGTACCGCAATCGAGCGGCTCCGATCGGCCGGACACCGGGTGTACGTGGCCACGGGCGGCAGCGAGACGAACGACGCAGCGCTCCGAGGCGCGGGCTTGTTCGACCTGATTGATAGGATCTTCACGGGCCATTCGCAGAACGCGCAGAAAGGACAGTCCCGGTACTGGCAAGAGATTCCGCATCGACTCGGAGTCAAGCCCCAGGACTGTGTCCTCGTGGACGACCGGCTCGACTATCTCGAGGCCGCGGCTTCGGTCGGAATCGTGGCGCTGTTGCTGGACCGGAAAGCCGCGCACCGACCGGAGTCGATGCCGCCGTATGTGGAAGCGACTCTCCGTAACCTCGCCGGATTGCCGCACTGGGTTGAACTCTGGACCTCGACGAGACACAATTGAATCGGGACCGGCCAAAGCCTGCTCGATACGCCAGCAAGTGTACCTCTACTCAGAGGTATATCGCGTCAATCCGGATGCGAGCGCCTCATGGCCTCACGCGTTCCAGCTTCACGTAGCGCACGCCATCCCCGACTTCGCCGAAGAGGATCTGTTTCTTCACCCCGTGAGCGAGTCGGACCGCCCGGCTGATTTCCGGCCACGCGCCGCGGTGGCCCTTTGGGACGACGTGCACGAGATACTTTGCATGGTGCGTCTCCGGGTCGCCCTCGTAGGCGCGGAAGTGCGAGCCGTACTTGAAGCCGGTCTTCGAGATCACGCCGCGGCTCGTGAGATCCTCGTATGCTTGAAGGCGGAGTTCGAAATCGGGTTGAAGCGCCTTCGCCTCCTTGATGAGCCGCGGGAGTCGGATCGGACGGTCCGTGTCCGCGTTCCGCACTTCGACGAGCCCGGCCTTCAACAGGTACGCCGTCTCGAGGAGGCTGAGTTGCAAGCGACGTCCGACGATCTTCCCGAAGAAACCGGCGTCGTGGAGCGCCTTCGCTTGGACCTCATCAATCACGACCGCGCGGTCCCCGAGAAAGTGGACGACCACCTCGGTCTTCCGGAGCGGGGCCGGCGGATGACCGCGCGGGTGCGCCTCCCGGACGCTATAGTACGTCAGATCGCTCTCTTCGTCCACGAGCCCGAGGAGGAGCGTCTTCCGGACCGCCGCCGCGTCCTCCGCCCGTCCGAGGAGTTCCGCCAGGTCGAAGACCGCGCGCTCGCTCAACGCCCGCACCCAATATTTGCTCGGCGTCTTCTTCGGCGCGCCGCCCCGCGGATACACCTGGAAATCGACGGGTCCGCCGCGGGCTTCGACGACGTAACCGCGGGCCCTCAGGTCCCGGTACACCAGGTAGCGAATCTCGAACGCGGTCATCGAGGCGCTCGCGGCCCGGAACAGTTCCCGGGCGGCCACCGCCCTCCCGCGGCGTCGCACCTCGAGCCGGCCTCCCTCGACGAGATACACCGCCTCCAGGAGATTCAACTCGAGGCCGCCTCCGGGTCGGGGGGCGCCGAAGAACCCGCGATTGTAGACCGCGCTGCCTTCCGCCGGGTCGTCGACGATCACGCGGTCGTCGAGCAGTTCCCCCGCCATCGGGGACGGCGAACGCCGGGACCGCGATAAAGGGTTCGCCGGCTGGTCGGCGCGAAAGCATCTCGGGAGAACGCGTCCGTGGAATTTATATAGAAGTCCACACGATGAATGACCGATGAAACGCGATCGCGTCCTGGAGGAGACGAGGCGCGGCCTCGCAAAGACCGGGTTCTTCCTGTCTCGCCCGCACGGCGAACGCGGCTTGTGCTTCGACTTCGTTGCACGGCGCGACGACACCCTCCTGATCGTCAAGGTCCTGCAGAACGTCGA
>VBLV01000110.1 GCA_005879045.1 Methanobacteriota archaeon
GCGCCGGATTCAGCGGGGTGTTCTTGTTACCCGGGTCGGACTGCTCGATTCCGATCTCGTTCCAGTACTGCGTGCTCAGCAACCCCTCTTGCCACCCGACGTTGGGTTTGTTCTGGACGGTCCCGATGCCCGCCGAGGTCATCTTCGCCAAATCGATGTCCCCTCCGAGGAGGGAGATGGCCATTGTCTGCTCATCTTGGAACTGCTGCAGATAGATGTTGTCAATGGGAGATGGCCCGGTATGGGTCCCCACCGGATGGTAGTTCGGATTGCGGAACAGATGAAGGGGCTGCGCAGGTTGGTTCTGGTACTGGGTGTAGATTTGGGCGTCCGCGACAAATGGGCCCGTCCCGATCGGGTTCGGGTTGGGGTACGAGTACTGCGCCTGCTGCGGCGAAATCCCTTGCCACTGGGCTTGACGAACGGTCGGTCGAAGTAGACCGTCACGTTCCAGGGGGAATTGCTGTAAGCTCCGCAGCCTTGCTTCGGATACTTCCCGGCGCACTGCACGATCCGATTCATGTACGGTTCGAACGCCCACAGATGGAAGATGCTCTGACTGTTGTAGTTGATCGAGAACACGACGTCGTTGACGGTGAACGGCGTGCCGTCGTGCCAGGTGACCCCCTGTCGGATTTGGTAGGTCCAGTTCATGCAGACCGCGTCGCACGACGCGCTCAACGCAAGATTGGGAACATAATTTCCGTCTTCGTCGAAGGAAAACAGGTAATCATAAATGAGCCCGTAAAACAGATACGATGGATCGTTCAGCCCCTGGAACGGATTGAGGCTGTCGACTGATTCAAGGAAGCCGATCTTCAAGTCCGCTGACGTGGCTCTTGGCTTCGGCGTCGCCACGCCCCCGCCAAACGGAGCGGAGGCTCCGACGGACTGAATCGAAACCATCAACACGACAAGACCACAGATCAGGGCGACAACGCCTGACTTCGTGGAGACTCCTCCCGCCTGGCGCGAACCTCAAGAAAACTCTTGGCCCGCTCCATGGAAGGGATGCCCCCCAGCCATTAAATAGATTGCCAGACTCCTCCGGAGCGACTCGGGGAATTCTTGCGGATTGCCGATTAGTTTTCATCGTTTCGAAGACCGAAATCGCGAATTCACGATCATGACAGGCATCGCGAACAAGGGTCTCGGTGTCCGTTGTCGCTCGGCAATGTTACCTGTGAGCCACATTTCGCCGACCTGATTCGTAGGCGAGATACTTTTCTCCGGAACGGTTTTATAAAACCTCAGACTAGGTCCCGCCGCGCGGACGCGGGCCACCGGCCCGAGGAGTCTGCGAACCGATGGACGAGGAAGAAGAACCCGATAGTCAACGAAGCGAGGCGAGAGATGGAGCTCTGGCTCGTCTGCGCCCTCCTCACGGTCGTCTGCTACGGCGTGGGCGAGGGCCTGTCCAAAGAGCCGACAGTCCGGCTTGGGTCAGCTCGCATGCTCGTCCTGTACGCGATGGGTAGCGCGCCGATCTACGCCGCGTGGTTTATCCTCGGATCCGGCTGGGAGCGCCTGACGCCGATCGGCATGGCCTTGGCCATCGCGAGCGCGACCTGCGGGTGCTTCGGGACGATCTTCTGGTTCCGCGCGATGGAATCCGGCACCGCGAGCGTCGTCAGCGGATTCACCGCGGCCTACCCGGTCATCACGGTCGCGGCGGCCGTCGTCATCCTCGGCGTCTCCCTCGTCCCGGTTCAGATCGTCGCGATTGCCTTCCTGCTGATCGGCGCGGTCGTCCTCGGCCTCCACGACCACCCGGGCGAGGCCGCGGTCGGGAGAGCCTGGCTCGCCCCGATGCTGCTCGCGGTCATCCTGTGGGGCGCGTGGGGAATCTTGGAACGCATGTCGATCGATGCGCTCGGTTTCGCGGGAAACGCCGGAGTCTACGTTCTCGTTTCGACTCCGATCTACCTGGCCGTCGTTCGGAGAGGCCTGCGCGAGAACGGCTCCTGGGATCGTGCCGGAATCCGCGAGGCGATCCCGTCGCTGTTCCTCTTCAGCATCGCCGGGATCACGATCTTCCTGGCGATCGGACTCGGGCCGATCGCGATCGTCGTCCCCTTGACGACCGCATACCCGATCGTCGCGATCCTGGTGCGGCGCTTCTGGATGGACGAGCGGCTCACGCTCCCGCAGCAGTTCGCGATCGCCCTCGCGATGGTCGGTGCGTTCCTCGCGACCCTGTGATGCGGCAAGCTTTTCAACGAGGGTCCGTCTCCGGCCGGCGTGTTCCGCCCGTGGCGCAGCTTCCCGACGATGGTCGCCTCGGGCCTCGTGGTCGGCTTCGCGACGGGCGGCTTTCCTGCGTACTCGAAGGAGATCTCCCAAGTCGCGCTCGTCCTCGGGATGACCTTCGCGATGACCGAAATCTCGATCGCCGGGATTTCCCCGCGCGCCGAGCTGCGGCCGTTCTTGGTGGCCTTCGGGATGAGCTACGTCGTGCTGAGCGGTCTGATCCTCGCATTCGCCGTCCTGAGTCCAGACCCGCAGATCCGGAACGGTTGGGTCCTCATGGCGGCCGTCCCCCCGGCGATTGCCGTCGTGCCGATAACATCCATCCTCAAAGGCGACACCCGACGGACCGTGATCGGCTTGGCCCTGTTGTACGTGCTCGGCCTCGGTCTCGTACCGGCCATCACCCTCGTCTTCACGAACCAAGCCGCGCCGTTCGGAGAACTCGTCTGGCAGACGGTCCTGCTGATCGGAGTCCCGCTCGTCGCGTCCCGGTTCCTCCGGCGGTTCCCCCGGGCCGTCGATTTTCGCGGCAGTGCAGTGAGCATCTCGTTCTTCTTTCTCGTCGTGGCGACGGCCGGCTCGACGCGCGGACCCTTGTTGGCCCATCCCGAACTCATTACGTCCCTGGCCATCATGTCGTTCGGACGGACCTTCCTCCTGGGCGGGGTCGTGTTCCTGCTCACGCGGTCGCTTCGCGTGCCGTGGACGGAGCGGGTGGCCGTGACCACGTTCTCGTCGTTCAAGAATCTCGGCTTGACGGTCGTCTTGGCGTTCGCGGTGTTCGGCTCCGTCGCCACCTTGCCTTCGATCGTCTCCTTGGTCTTCGAGATCCTCTGGCTGGCGACCCTGCCGCTGCTGTTCCGAGCGGACATGGCCAGCGCCGCGCCATCGGCTTAACGGCTTGGCAAGGTCACGCTGGCAACGGACGAGTCGAGAGCGCTCGCGAGACCGCTCCCTTGACCGGACCATAATCGGTGGGGTCTCGGAACACGTCGCGGCCGTCCACGATGACCGCAAACCCTTTGCCGACTCGGTGCCGGAGGCCGAGCCACACGCCCCTCGGCGAATCGAGTCCGACGACCTCAATCCGGACCCGGTCCCCGAAGTCCCGGAACAGGTCCTCTGCGATCCGATGCGCCCGATCCGCGTTCTCGAGCACGAAGGACGGGGTCTCGTGCCACTCTTCGTCCCTCAGCGCCTCCACGTTCCGGCTCGTGAAGGGCTGTGCGCACGCCGGCCCGCACGGCTTCAAGATCGCCGGCAGTAGGCCGAGCAGCTGGATCCTCGGGGGTCGCGTCACCACCTTCTCGAAAGGGCGACCAAGCCTATATGTGCCTTCCGAGGCGGCGACCGTGCCCACTCCGGCGTCGACAACGGGGTCCGGACAGGTTGGCCCGGGGTCGGTAAACGTGACGTTTAAGCGCCCTGACACGGATATCTGTGGCAGCCCCTCCCAAGAGGGGTGTTGGGGGACCGGGAGGTCCGGAGGAGAGGCGCATGGCCGAGATATTGGGAACTCCGTTTCTGTGGGTCGTCGTGACGATCGGATTGTATGGGGTCGCATACTGGGGATACGGAAAGTGGATCGACCGGAACGTGTGGCGATCGAATGCGAAGAAGGCCACGCCGGCACACATGTACATGGATGGGGTGGAGTACTTCCCGGTCAGTCGATACGTGCTTTGGGGTTATCAATTCAAGAGCGTCGCCGCCCTCGGCCCGATCCTGGGGCCGTTCATCGGGATCACATTCGGTTGGCTGCCCGCCCTCTTGTGGATTATCGGCGGGAACTTCTTCATCGGTTGGTTGCAGGACTACGGCGCGATGATGCTGTCGGTCCGGAAAGAGGGTCGCTCGTTCGGCCCGATCACCTACGAGTTCACGGGCGCTCGAGGCCGGACGAACCTGCTCGCGTTCGTCTTGTTCTATCTGGTCATCATCTCGGCGACGTTTATCGCTCTCATCGCTGCGTTCTGGCAAGCCTACCCGGGGACGTTCTTGGCGACGGTCGGCATCTTCGCCGCCGGCGTCGTCTGCGGTCAACTACTGTATCGCTTCAAGGTCAACGTCTTCGCGGTCACAGCCCTTGGGCTCCTCATGGTCGTGGGCAGCATCTACTTGGGCGTTCTCGTGCCGATTTCTTTGAGCGGCCAGCCCGCCACTGGCCCGCACGTCGCGCTCGCCGTGAACTTGGGAGTTTGGAGCCCAGCGGCCTGGGCGGCGATCTGCCTCGTCTTCTTGGCACTCGCAGCGATCTTGCCGACTCCCACATTCGTGCAGCCGACGAACTACCTGGCGTTCTATCCCGCTTATGCAGCCATCATCTTGATCCTCGTCGGGGCCCTCGTGACTCCGTTCACGAGCATCGGCGTCCAGATGCCCGCCGGTCCCTTCTTAATCGACCCCCAGGGGATTATCGGGCCGATTTGGCCCATCCTCTTCGTGGCCATCGCGTGCGGCGCGATTTCGGGATGGCACAGCTTGGTGAGTTCCTCCTCGACGTCGAAACAGCTGGATATCGAGACGGATGCGTTGCCGGTCGGCGGAGGCGCGATGCTGTCCGAGGGATTGCTCGCCCTCGCCTCGCTCATCGCGTACATGGTCTTGGCGCCGTCGTTCTTCGTAAACCACAACAACGTCGCCTCCTGGGTGCAGGGCGCGTACATCCTCACATCGCCGTTCCTCGGCGGTCTCACCCAGCCCGTGCTGACGACCTTCTTCGGCCTCGTCTTGGTGATCTATGCCATCACGGTCCAGGCGCTGGTGACCCGATTCTTCCGGCTCGTTGCTTCGGAGACATGGAGCGAAGGCCGCTTCCGTGTGTTCGGCAATAAAAGCGTCGCGACGGCCGTGGGGCTTGGGGTGCCCTGGTTGTTTGCGATCAGCGGCAGTTGGTGGGCCCTGTGGCTCTACTTCGGCGGCGCGAATCAACTCCTGGCGGGACTCGCAATCATGCTCATCACAATCCATCTCGCGAGGGTCCGCGCCCCGACGAAGTACTCGTTGATTCCCGGCGTCTTCATGGTCGTCACGACGTTGTCGGCCCTCCTCTGGGAGACGTGGATCTTCCTGAAGGCCGTCATCCTATACACGCAAGGGACCATCGGGGCGGGGGCCGGCGGCGTCCTGAACAATGTCCGACCGCCGCTGAACACCCCGGCGAATGCGCTGTACGCCCTGATCGTGAACGGCGTCTTCGTCGCGATTGGGGCCGTGCTGTTCATCGTCGGCCTGTCGATGGCGATCCGCTTGTTCCGAAGCTACCGCAGCAGCATGATTGAGGCGCGAGCCCGCGCTCCCGCGGCCGCCGATGGCGGGACACGCGAAAAGTAGGTGTCGCGAAACGTCAAGCTCTTGAGGTCCTCGGCGTATTGCTACGGGGAGGAGTGAAAGCTCGATGGCCGACTCGAAGGACCCGCCGATGGCGAAGTCCCGCGGGAAGAAGGTCAAGGACGCCGCGAAGGGAGTCCTCTA
>VBLV01000314.1 GCA_005879045.1 Methanobacteriota archaeon
GTGCCGAATGAGACCCAACGGATCATGCTGTCCACCGTCGCGCGCCTCATGGATCGCTTTCCGCCGGATTACTGGAAGGGCCTCGAGGATTCCGAAGCGTACCCGGAGGCGTTCGTCGCGGAGTTCGAGGCCCAGGGCTTTGGAGGTCTCCTGATTCCGACGGAGTACGGCGGCGCGGGCGGAGTTCTCTCGGATGCGGCCCTTCTCCTCGAGGAGATCCACGCCCGCGGCGGCAACGCCCAGCCGTTCCACGGTCAATTCTACCTTTCGTTTCTCGTGTCGCGATTCGCCTCCGACGCGATCCGGCGGAAGTACCTTCCCGACCTGGCCCGCGGCAAGTTGCGAATGCAGAGCTTCGCCCTCACGGAGCCGGACGCGGGATCCGACCTCGCGCGAATTGCGACCGTCGCGGAACGACAGGGCGACGGCTATCGGATTCGGGGCCACAAGGTCTTCATCTCCCGCGTCGAGCAAAGCGACCTCATGGTGCTCGTCGCACGCACGGCACCCCGCGGGGAGGGCCCGAAGCGGACGGAGGGGCTGAGCCTCTTCCTCGTCGACCTTCGGGAGGCGAAGGGGATCGAGCGCACCCGGATTCGCACGATGTTCAACAGCCAGACGTACGAGTTGTTCCTGAACGATGTCGAGGTCCCCGCCGGCAACCGGATCGGCGCGGAGGGCCAGGGCTTCGAGCCCCTCCTCCACGTCCTCAATCCGGAGCGGATCCTGATCGCCTCCGAGTGCATCGGCGACGCTCGCTGGTTCATCGACCGGTCCGTGGAATACGCGAAGGGACGGGTGGTTTTCGGCCGAGCGATCGGGAGCAACCAGGGCATTCAGTTTCCCCTCGCGGACGCGCATGCGCGCCTCGTCGCCGCCGACCTCGTGCGATGGCATGCGGCCCGCTTGTACGAGGCAGACGCGGATCCGAAGGAAGTCGGCGAGCACGCGAACATCGCGAAATACCTCGCGTCGGAGTGCTCGTGGCGCGCGGCCAACGTGGCGATGGACGTCCACGGCGGCTATGGGATGGCGCGGGACACCGGTCTCGAACAATCTCGTCCTCGCGCACATCGCGCACCACGCCCTCGGCCTCCCGAGGTCGTACTGAGGACCGGGGTTCGGACGATGCGGCGACGGAGCCAGCTGTACGTGCCGGCTAACAATCCGCATATGATCGCGAAGGCCGCTGTCATCGAGGCCGATTCGATCGTCTTCGATCTCGAGGACGCGGTCCCCACGCAGGAGAAGGAGTCGGCGCGGCGGTCCCTCGGATCCGCATTCCGGAAGGCGGATTGGGGGCATCGTGAGCTCGGCGTGCGAATGAACGCGCCGGGGACGCCGGATGGGGAGCGGGACCTCGCCGCGCTCGCGGCCGAACCGATGGTCTCCATGCTCGTCGTGCCGAAGGCGGAATCCGACTTGTCCCCGCTCGGTAAGGCGACGGGCAAAGCGCTCATCCCGATCATCGAGACCGCCCGGGGCGTCCTGCGCGTCGAGGACGTCGTCCGGAGCGAAGGCGCCGTCGCCGTGACCTATGGCGCGGGGGACCTCGCGACGTCCGTGGGGGGCGATGTCGAGGCCTACGGGCGCAACGTCTACGTCAAGACGCGTCTCGTCATCGCCGCTGCGGCGTACGGCATCGAAGCGATCGACCGGGTGTACTTCGATCTCGAGGACGACGAAGGCTTCCGGACGGAGGCGCTGGAGGCGAAACGGCTCGGCTACGTCGGGAAGCAGGTCGTGCATCCGACGCAGGTGCGCCTCGCGAACGAGATATTCTCTCCGACGGAGGAAGAGATTCGCTGGGCGAAGGAGGTCGTCAAGGAGTACGAGGAGGCTGCCCGGCAGGGCCGAGGGGCGATCCGTGTTCGGGACCGCCTCGTGGACGCCGTGCACTATCGTGGCGCCAAGAAGACCCTCGAACGGGCGGGCCTCTGAGCCGCGTTTCTCTCACGCGCTTTCGAGACCCCGAGAGATGCTAGGGGATCGCGAAGTAGGCCTTCCGGAGTTCCTCGAGGTCGAGCAACTGGTCCGGCGGACCGGACTTGACAACACGGCCGTTCTGCATGACGTAGCCGAAGTCGGCGATCCGCAGCGCTGCGTATGCGTTC
Organism: Methanobacteriota archaeon; assembly: GCA_005879045.1. Lineage (GTDB taxonomy): Archaea > Thermoplasmatota > Thermoplasmata > RBG-16-68-12 > RBG-16-68-12 > RBG-16-68-12. The sequence continues at coordinate 2,115 of VBLV01000314.1, forward strand.
TGCTCGACCATCAGGACGGTGAGGCCGGCTTCGCGCAGCTCGCGGATCTTGACGAAGATCTCCGAGACGAGTTTCGGCGCGAGGCCCAAGCTCGGTTCGTCGAGGACGAGGATGGAGGGCTTCGACATCAAGGCGCGTCCGATGCCGACCATCTGCTGCTCACCGCCGCTGAGGCGACCGGCCTTCACCCGGGCTCGTTCGCGCAGCCGCGGGAACAATTCGTAG
>VBLV01000315.1:0-200 GCA_005879045.1 Methanobacteriota archaeon
ACGACCACCAACACCAAGGGTCCGCGAAATGAACGATCTCAACTGGTGCTTGAAACGGCGTAGGTTTCCACCGAGCCTCGAATCGGCCGTAGGAACCTTAAGCCTATTCGAGCGGAAGGAATACCGATGCCCATACAAACAGGCCTTCGGCGACCACCGCACAATAGAGTCACCCTCAACCCGGCGATCGTCGCGAGGTA
>VBLV01000315.1:237-2160 GCA_005879045.1 Methanobacteriota archaeon
AGAGAAGGCGAGCTCGCCCTTTGCGGACCGACTAATTAGGACGCGGACCAAGGCTCACAGCCTCAGTCGCTTGCGCACATCCTTCCAATCTGAGAATTCTTCCTCCTTGAGCAGCCGGAGATGCTCCCGGATAAAGCCCACCGGGGGGCGATCGTCCATCAGCTCGTTGAGGACGTCGTCGTAGGTGGCTCCCCCGACCCTGTAGGACCGCAACCGTGCAAGGGTTTCCGGCTTCACGGGGACCGTTGTCGTGGGCATGGACCATCAATATCATCAGTTTGATGGAATTAATAGCCTCCTGTGGGAGGCACGAAAGCGGGCCGGTCAGGGCCATGTGCTCCGACGGCGAGCTATCCCTCCGAAACCGCCACCCACCCGGCAAGGGCCGCCAACTTTTCCTCCGTTCGCCACGGACCTTCAACCTGACGTCCGAGATGGGACAAGCTTCGTTTCAGAGAGTCCTCTGGAGAACGGATCGCTTCGCTCGCGGTCTTGAAGGCGGTCTTCTCGGCGAGGACGACGCAGGGCAGGCCATGCGCTCGCAGCTCGTCTTGAACGACGGTCCGAAACAGATGTCCTTCCATCGCGTGGGCGCGAATGTGAGGACGGCGGATGGTCGACGGGTCGACGAGGCTGCCCGCAACGATACCGGTCCGATATGGGGCCCACCCGTTCATGCGGCAATCCGATATGAGCTTCCCGAGCGACTGAGCCGTGACATGACGGACCACCTCCAGCCGCTTCTTGATTCGATCTTCGTCTAGCTCCAACTCGCCTTGCGCCTCGTCCACGGCGTGGAACGGCTGCCGAGACTCCGGAACCGTCGGATCGCACAGGTCGACGTGGCGAGTATGGAGGACGGACGGCGACGATGCGGAACCCGAAACGACTGCGGCGGCAGCCCACCCGGACTTGACGCGGAATCCCAGCGCCACGTTCGCCATCGCGGACGAATCAACGGACGTCGGAAAAAGATGCGCGACGAGCAAGGGCTAAGTGGTTCTACAGAATCGCCTCTGGGATGAGCCTCGAGCGGGTCTGCCAGAGCCTGCTGCGGTCCAAGGAACCGCCGGTTCAATGGAAGGTCCGGGTCCATGTCCTCGGGGAGGATCCTCGCTCAAAACGGATTCGAGACCTGGGACGGCAGATTCGTCGCTCTCCGCGCGTGCGAGCCCTCCTGGCCCATCGGGATTTGCGCGGCCGCCTCCGACCGGTCGGGAACCCGTATTCGAAGTGGCAAGGAGCTCACTGGGTCTTGGCGACCCTCGCGGACATCGGATACCCCCGTGCCGATCGGTCGCTGTTCGCTCTAAGAGACCAGGTCCTCGAACGCTGGCTGCGCGACGTCTACTACCAGGAATTCGATGCGAAGACCGAGGCGGAAGCGTACCGCGGAGCGGGAGTGCCGCGACGGTATCGACGATGCGCGTCCCAACAAGGGAACGCGCTCTACTTCCTCACGACACTCGGCCTCGCGGATGAGCGTTCGGACGCCCTTGTCGAGCGCCTCCTTCATTGGCAGTGGCCCGACGGCGGCTGGAATTGCGACAAGCGCCCGAGCGCCGACACGTCCTCGTTCTGGGAATCCCGTCACGCGATGCTGGGGCTCGCGCTCTATGCCGAGCAGACGAAAGACCCCAGGGCGAGGGACGCGGCCATGCGCGCGGCGGAGGTGTTCCTGAGCCGGCAGCTGTTCCTCGAAAGACACAGTGGTCGGGTGATGAACCCAGAGTTCGTCCGTCTTCACTATCCGCTCTACCACGGTTATGACATCCTTGGAGGCCTGAAGGCGATGGCGGAGATCGGACGAATCGACGACCCGCGGTGCGAGAAGGCCCTGGATCTCCTCGAAGAGAAGCAGCTTCCCGGAGGCGGGTGGGCGGCCGAGCGACGGCTCTACGCCGTATCGTCGAGCGTGAAGAC
>VBLV01000111.1 GCA_005879045.1 Methanobacteriota archaeon
GTCGCGATGGTCGATCTCACCTTGGACCGCGGTGCTTTTGAAGCCTACAAGGCGGACGAAGGCGAGCTCGGGATCGACATGGACAAGATGAAGGAGATCCTGCGGCTGGCGAAGGCCGGCGAGACGATCGCCCTGCGACACGACGAGGACAAGAACCGCCTCGTGGTGACGGTCGGGAACACGACCCGGCGGATGGCCCTCGTGGACACCGCGGGGATGAGCGATCCGAAAGTCCCGAGCCTGAACCTGCCTGCCAAGGTGGTTGTGCGGACGGACGAGCTGCGGCAGGCGATCCGGGCCTCGGAGAGCATCAGCGACCACATCGCGCTCAAGGCCTCGCCGGAAGGATTCGAGGTCGTCTCGGAAGGCGACACGGACAACGTGTCTCACATGGTCGCGAAGGACCTCCTCGAGGAGATCCAGGCCAAGGAGGCGGTGCGGTCCCTGTTCCCGCTGGACTACTTCTCGAACATGGTGAAGGCGATTAGCTCCGCCCCGAACGTGACCCTGTACCTCGGGTCCGATTATCCCGTGAAGATGGAGTTCAAGATCGCGGGCGGCAAGGGCGACGTGCGTTTTCTGCTCGCTCCCCGAATCGAGTCCGAGTGATTATCTAGATAGCTGGATAATAGCCTCACCGAAGACCGCTGCTCCGTCCCGAACCGCCTGGCTGCGATTCGTCGGCTAAGACCGTATCTTTTGGAAAAGAAGGTCAGACGCGAAACACTGCGCGCAGGATCGCGTACGCGGCCATCCCGACGGCTGCGGACGCGGGGATCGTGATGATCCACGCCCAGAAGATCCTCCGCGCGACACCCCATCGGACCGCGGACAAGCGCTTCGTCGCGCCGACGCCCATGATCGCAGAGGCGATCACGTGGGTCGTGCTCACCGGGATCCCAGCCAGCGCGCTGCTCGCGAGCGCGATGCCTCCCCCGGTCTCGGCGGAGAAGCCTTGCCAGGGCCGTAGGTGCGTCACCCGCTGAGACATCGTACGCACGATGCGCCAGCCGCCGAAGAACGTCCCGAGCGAGATCGAGGCATGAGCGCCCAAGAGGACCCAGAACGGGACCGCGAACTGGCCCGAAGGGGGACCCCACGGAGGGCCGATCGCCGCGACGACGAGGATGAGGGTGATGATCCCCATCCCTTTCTGGGCGTCGTTCGTCCCGTGCGTCACGCTGTAGAAGAAGCTCGAGACGAGTTGCAGGCGCTTGAACTCGTGGTTCACCTTCGTCGGGGTGTGTCGGCGGAACAAGCGGATGACCACGAGCGCGAGGCCGAACGCGAACGCGAGTCCGACGAGCGGCGCGGCGACCATGTACACCACGATCTGGACGAGCCCTTTCAGGAGTATCTTTCCGAGAATGACCGCCGGGAGGAGTCCCGTGAGCAGACCGGCCAGGATGGTCATCCCGAGCGTCGGCCGATGCCTCCGGATGATGACGTCATACGCAAAGTAAGAGGCGGCGCCGAGCACGAACGCCATCCCCGTCACGGAGAGGAAGAGGAGCATGTTCGTGGTGCTTGGGAGGAGGATCGACCCCGTTCCCGCCGCGAGCGCCGACGCGCCGATGAGGCCACCGATCAGCGCATGACTGCTCGACGTCGGGAGGCCCCACAGCCACGTGATGATGTCCCACGCGATCGCGCCAACGACGCCCCCCATGATGATGGCCAACGAATGAAAGAGAGCGGCGTCGCTCAGTGGTAACGCATTCACTCCGAGGACGTTCGTGTCGATGATCCCCTTGCCGATCGTTTCCGCGATGGCATTTGTGATGAAGACCATCCCGACGAAGTTGCCGGCCGCCGCCATGGCGACGGCCTTCGTCGGCGTGAGGACTTTCGTCGCGACAATCGTCGCGATCGCGTTTGCGGCGTCGTGGAACCCGTTGAAGAAGTCGAACGAGAAGACGACGAGGATCGCGACCACGAGGATCGCGAAGAGATCCGCCATTCCCGGTCCGTGCCTCCGCGCGTCCTCCTTCCTGCCGCGAGAGAGCTCCGAGGACTCACTGATTCTTCGCCACGATGTCGCTGAGCACGTTGGCGACGTCCTCGCAATGGTCCGTGGCCTGCTCGAGGACCTCCGTGATTTCCTTGAACTTGATGATCGTCACGGGATCCTCCTGACGGAAGAGGGCCGCGACGGCATTGTTCATGAGGTCGTCGGCGACGTTCTCGAGGCGGTGGACCTCGATGGAGATCCGTTCGACCCCATCGGCCTGCTTCATGTTGCGGATCAGCCCGACCGCATCCTTCAGTAGCCGCATCCCGTCCTTGATCACATCTCCGAGCTGCACCATCGCCTCGGTCGGACGATCAATCTCATAGAGGCCGATCCGGCTCGAGGCCGCCTCGATCATGTCCAGGACATTGTCGAGTTCGGTGGCGAGGGACTGGATGTCCTCCCGGTCGATCGGAGTGATGAACGTCTTGTTCAGTTCCTCGTAGACCCGATGGACGATCTCGTCGCCGTGGTGCTCCACGTCCTTGATCCGTCGGCACTTCATCGGCACGTCGCGGAAGTCGTGTAGCAGGTCCGCGAGTGCGATCGCACCCTCGTCGACCGTCGCGGCGAGCTTCTCGAGGAGGTCGAAAAACTGGCGCTCCTGCGGGATAATCCATCCTTTCAAGCCCATTGGCCCTCGCTCCCCGTTGAAGCCGTAGACCTAGTACATCATTAAGGTGTCGTATCGGAGTGGTCTGTCAGCCCTTGTCGAGGTCGACTCCCGACGCCTCGAGCTGCTGGAGGAGCTGCTTCCGCATCTTCCGGTTGCCGGCGAAGCCCTTGATCGCCTTGCGTGACATCTCGTAGTTTCGAAGCAGTTCCTTCACGTCCCGTGGCGCCACGCCGGCCCCGCGCGCGATCCGTTGCACTCGGGACGACTTCACGAGTTTCGGGTCTTTCATCTCGTCGTCCGTCATCGAGTCCATGATGATCTTGAATCGTCGAAGGCGCGCTTGCGTGTTCTCCATGTCCGCGTCCTTCATCTTGCCGCCCACGCCCGGAATCAGGGAGGCGAGCTTCCGCATCGGGCCCATGTCCGTCAGCATCTCGATCTGTTCGTACATCTCGTGGAGTGTGAACTTCCCCGCCATGATCTTCTTCGTCAGCGCCTCGGCCTTCTGCGTGTCGATGGCCTCTTGCGCGCGCTCGAGGAGCGTCTCGAGGTCGCCCATCCCCAGAAGGCGTGAGATGAACCGTGGCGGCTCGAATTTCTCGAGGTCATCGATCTTCTCGCCTACGCCGATTAAGATGATCGGAGCCTTGACCTCGGCGACCGCCGACAAGGCGCCGCCCCCTTTCGCGGTCCCGTCGAGCTTCGTGACGATGACGCCCGTGATGGCGACGGCGTCGTGGAATGCCTTCGCCTGCGGGCCGGCCTGCTGTCCGACGGTCGCGTCGAGCACGAGGAGGCGCTCGTCCGCTTGCACCGCCTTCGCGACGCCTTCAATTTCCGCGATCAAGTCGGGTTCGAGGGCGTGCCGACCGGACGAGTCCACGATGATGACGTCCGTCCCTTCGAGCGCCTTCACCCCGGCCTTGGCGATCTTCACGGCGTCTTTCGCGCCCGGATCCCCGTAGAACGGCGCGTTGATCTGTTCCGCGAGCTGCTTCAGCTGATCGTACGCCGCGGGCCGGTGCACGTCCGCCGCGACGAGGCCGGCGGAGAGCCCCTTCTTCTGGAAGAACTTCGCGAGCTTCCCCGCGGTCGTCGTCTTGCCCTGCCCGTACAACCCGACGAGGAGGATTCGCTGTTTCTGGAGCGCGACTTCACGGGTGGTCCCCAAGATGTTGACGAGCTCCTCGTAGATGATGCGCACGACGTGCTCGCGCGGGCTCATGCCCGGAGGGGGTTTCTCCTCGAGCGCGCGCCGCTGGAGCTGCTTCGTGATCGTTAGGGCGAGCCGCACGTTCACGTCCGCCTGGATGAGCGCGCGCTGGATGTCGCGGACGATCTCCTTGATGAGCGACTCGTCGACATAGCTGGCGCCCGCAATCTTGCGGAGCGCCTCGCGGAGGGAGCCGCCGAGTTTCTCGAGGACCATCGGACGTCTCCAAAGTGCGGAGGCACGTTAAGGTTGGCGGTGGAACAAGCGCGCTCGCGCAACGTCGATGTAAGAAAAAGGGAAGGGAGGGCTAGCCTTGTCAGAAGGGATGGGATGCACTCTAACGAACTAGCCCAAAATTCCCCCGGAATCATATTCGAAATTGGCTACTTAACACTTTGTAAAATCTGGGAGGGCCGATGGCGCCGACAATCCCCGGGGGGTCCAGGTGTGACAAACCGCGGCCTTGGGGGGGTCGCTATCCAGGCGACCTGCCGTGCTATACTAAGTATATTCCCCCGAGAGGTTAGTGGCGGCCACCCGGAGATGCCGGGGTAGATGGAGGCCGAACCTTGGGGTGGTCAAAGGTATCCGGACTTCTGGAGCATGAGGAGGTCCTCGGTCGAGAGCTTCTCGCCTTTCTTGAACCGCTCGAAGATGAGTTCTGCCTCTTTCTTCGCGTCGACCTCTTCCGCGACTTCTTCGGTGACGCCGCGGCTCTTCATCCAGATGCCGTGAATGATCTTGTCGTAATCGTGGACCTGGCGGATGTGCTCGATGTGCTTGCGGTGTTCCTCGTCCGCGAGCATCTTCGTCTTGATGAACTCCTCTTGCGCCCGGTCGGCCTCCCGGCGCAAGTTGTCGCCTTGCTCGTAGAGCGCGGTCATCTGGTCGTGCTCCGCTTGGGCCTTCTCCGCGAGCTCGGAGACGCGCTTGTGAGCGTCTTCCGCGAGGTCTCGCGCCGACTTTAGCTCGTCTTTCATCTTCCGGACGTCCTCGTTCTCCTCGAGCGACTTCTCGAGTTTCTTGACCTCCGCCTGCAAGCGTTGGATCTCGTCGATTAGGGCGCGTTCCTTGTCGACCGTCAGGACGGACGTCATCTGTCGGAACTCGAGGCGCTTCAGTTCCTGCTGGAGCTTTCCGAGCGGTACCGCGCCGCGGGGGAGCTTCCTCCGCTTGAGTTCGCTGAGTTGGTCCTGGAGCTCGTTGACCCGCCGGTTGTAGCGGTCGCGCTCCTCTTTCGCGGCCTTGACCTGGGCGTTCAATTCGTCCCGCTGGATCCGGTGTTGGGTCGCCTCGTCGACGAGTGCCCGGACCTGGGCGTTCAGGGCGTCGCGCTTCTCGACCCACTCCCGCGTCTTGTCGTTCAGCTCGTCGCGACGACGGCGGTGGCGTTCCGCCTCTTGGTTCTCTCGCTCCCGCTTCAGCTGTAGATCATCCAGCACCGAAACCCTCTCGAGACCGGCTGGTGGGAAGTTGCGAAGAATACCTCGGCTTATAAAACTTCCCGCGGGTGTTCTCGAAATCCGGAAGGAACGCAAGCGATAACGGCGTCGCAAACTCAAATAGCGTCA
>VBLV01000112.1:0-8762 GCA_005879045.1 Methanobacteriota archaeon
TCCAGTCAGCGTTTCGGATCGCCGCCAAAGGCTCCTGGGAGCGGCTAGCGCCTCTTTCTGACGCCACGAACTATATTCGTCGGCGTCGCTTGCCTCGTACCGGAGACGCCGCCATGCCGAGCCCGCAGAAACCCCGAAGCCTGACGATCGCCCATGGGGAAATCGATGCATCGGACAAGACCACGAGCCTTTTGTTCCCGAGTCGAGAGCAAGCTCCGTGGCTGCCGTTCGAACGGTTCGCCGAGACGATGACCACCTCGCGCACGAAGCTCGGGCGTCATCCCCACCAGGCCGAGGAGGTCGTCATCTACCTGGTCGACGGGGAGGTCGACCACGTGGACGACTCCGGCCGGCGCGAGGCGCTGACCGCAGGCTCCGTGGCGGTCCTCACGGCACACCAGGAAATTTCGCACGACATGGAGATGCTGAGAGGCAAGCGTGCGCGCTGGTTGTCGGTCGTCGTCCGCTTGCCATGGCACACGGAACCTCCGCCGACCGCGGTCCAGATCAAGACGGCGGGAGACGCAAAGGAAGGTTCCGATGGAACGGTTCAGAAGCCGGTCGTCGGCCCGCTCGCTCGCGCGGATGCGTCGTCCGGTCTGGAATGCACGGATATCGAGTTCGCGCGGACCGCCACCGGGTTCTTCCGAATCGGTCACAATCGCCGCGCGGTGGCGTACGTTCTGGAGGGGTCTGGGATGATCGACGACGTGCCGATCAAATCGGGATCGGGCGCTCTCCTGGAGAACATGTCCGCGGTCGCGATTGGCGGGTCGCCGGGATACCGGCTCCTCCTCGCCTCCGTCCCCATCCCCGCCGAACACCAGGACGCGCCAGACGCCCCTCCGCGCCGGGTGAAGTGAGCCTCCAGGCCATCGGTGCAGGGGCATGAACGCGGCTCAACTCCTGGTCTCCTGTCTCGAGAGCGAGGGAGTTCGCTTCGCGTTCGGCATCCCCGGCGAAGAAAACCTGGAACTGATGGACGCGCTGCGAGGAAGCTCCGTTCGATTCGTCCTGACGCGGCACGAAGGCGCCGCGGCGTTCATGGCGGACGTCTATGGCCGTCTCTCGGGTCGCGCAGGCGTGTGCCTCGCCACCCTAGGCCCGGGAGCGACCAACCTCGTGACCGGCGTGGCGGATGCCTTCCTCGATCGGGCGCCGCTCGTCGCGATCACGGCCCAGGCAAATCTCTCGAAGATCCATCGGGAGTCCCATCAGTACGTCGACATCCTGCAATTGTTCGGCCCGATCACGAAGTGGAATGCCCGCGTGGAGAGCCCGGACGTCGTCCCCGAGATCGTGCGGAAAGCGTTCAAACTCGCCGAGGCGGAAAAACCCGGGTCGACCCACGTCGAACTTCCGGAGAACGTCGCGGAAGAGGAAGCCGACCCGGACCAAAAGCCGCTCCCCCGGGAGCCGGTCAGCGCTCCCACGCCAGCCCGAGCGAGCGTCGAACAGGCCGCGCTCCTGATCGAGAAAGCCGTCCGACCGGTCATCCTCGCCGGGAACGGCGTGATCCGCAACGGGTCGTCCGCGGAGTTGACGCAGTTCGCCGAACGCCTGCAGATCCCCGTGGTGACCACGGTCATGGGAAAGGGCGCGATCCCCTGGACCTCACCGATGAGCCTCGTGACCATCGGAATCCTCCCCCGAGATCACGAGCTGGCGGGATTCGACGACTCCGACCTCGTGATCTGCATCGGATATGACTTCGTCGAATACGACCCGCGTTCTTGGAACCCACAAGGCGACCGGAGGGTCGTTCACGTCGACGCGCTCCCCGCGGAGATCTCCGCTCACTACCTCCCCGAGGTCGAGGTGATCGGCGAAATCCGAGAATCGTTGCAGGCCTTGGGCCAGCGAGTGCGCACAACACGCACCCCGGTGCGGTCCGCCCCATCACCCGCGGCGATCAAGCGGAGGTTGGAATCGGAGCTCGGCGAGCACGGGGAGCGGCTGCTGAACCCGCAAAAGGTTCTTTGGGACTTGCGGGAGATCCTGGAACCCGATGACCTCCTCATCTCCGACGTTGGCGCTCACAAGTTGTGGCTCAGCCGCTTCTTCCGCGTGGTGAAGCCGAAGACGATCATCATCTCGAACGGCCTCTCCCCCATGGGCATCGCCCTCCCGGGCGGAATCGCCGCCAAACTGATGGAACCGGACCGTCGGGTCGTCACGCTGAGCGGGGACGGCGGGTTCCTCATGAGCGTGCACGAGCTCGAGACCGCGAAGCGCGAGAACGCCGCCACGGTGAACATTGTCTTCCGGGATGGAGGGCTGGGGAGCATCCGGTGGAAGCAGTTGGCGAAATTCAAACGGACGGTCGGCACGGAGTTCGGCAACCCGGACTTGTCCGATCTAGCGAAAGCGTTCGGAGTCCGGGGCTTTCGCGTCGATCATCCGTCCGGGTTGAATTCCATCCTGGGGGAAGCCTTGGAATCGAAGGTTCCGTCTCTCGTTGATGTCCCGGTCGACTACGGGAACAACCCCTTCCTCGCGGGCGAACACTAGCGGTCGGGCCTATACCCATGACGTGGGTTTCGCCGGTGGAGGGCCGTCCAAGCACTTCGATTCACGGGGCGGAAACCGGAATTTCTCTCCATGCGTCATCGCTCGCGACGTTCCGCACGAGCCGGATTCGCCGTGCCTCTAGATTGCTCCCCAGGGTCACCGGGCCAAGGTCGCATGTCACGACGCCGACCGAGCGCGCGCGGCCCGCGATCACAGGTTCCATGCGATCGTGAACGAGGGCAGGCCACCCTGGAGGACGGTCTCGTACTTGGCACAGTAGTTCCACGCATTTTGGGAAACCGCCGTCGGCACTCCGTCATTGACTCGCTGGGCGCCGGTCCGACCCGAGCAGCTGCCCGTGTTGACCGCGCCGTTCGCGACATAGATGAAGAGCCCCGTTGAGTTATACGGCGGGTTGTAGTTCGTAACCGTGGGAGTGACGAGCACCGGTCCCCCCGTTGTAAAGGCCGGATTTGTGGTGGGCGCAGCCGAATTGCACGAGAACGTGATCTGTCCGCTCCCGCCGAGTGTCACATTCGTGGGAGTGGCAGAGGTCGTCGGGCAATTTGCCACCATTCCACCCGCCACCGGGACTGTCGGTTGCGTCTGTTGAATCAAGACCACCGCAGATACAATTCCAAGTGCCACCAAGATCGCAAACAGGCTCACGAGACTCCAGCTCTGCCGAAGTTTCATTCACTCCTCCCCCGATTCCGATGGAGTGTGTGGCGTTCTGAGTACATAAACCCTGCGGTGGGCTGCGAATGTATCACTAGGCCCTGTCGATCCGCCAGGCACGCCCAAAGCCGCACCGGGCTTAGCCCCGTTGTCGACAGTATCCGACCTGTGGCATGGCGCCTTTCGCCCAGGTCCTTCGTCGCGTCGTATCCGGCTCTGAAGAAGCGCGGCCACCATGAGGACGCCGAGGACCGTCCCTCGGAACGATCCTGCCAAACACGCCAAGGTTAATAGCCGCCACATCGGGTTGTCAAACCCGTTGAGTGAGGCCGCCATCTCGACGTCCTTGGAACTCGCGAGGCGCCTGGCTGTCACGAAGCAGCATCTTGCGGGCAAGACGACTGGTTCAGCAATGGATGCGATCCTCTCCGTGATTCGCGACCTCGGCTACGTTCAGTTGGACCCGATCAACACGGTCGCACCGTCCCATGTTCTCGTCCTCTGGAGCCGGGTCGGCAACTTTCGGTTGTCGGACTTGGATCGACTCCTATGGGACGAGAAGAAGCTCTTCGAACATTGGTCCCACGCCGCTTCGATCGTGCTCACCGAAGATTATCCGCTCCACTACTCCCTGATGAGACGGTACCCGGAGTCCCTTTCCAAGTCGTGGGGAGGATGGAGAGCGAAAGCCAGAACGTGGCTGGCTAGACACACGGATCTTCGGAAAGCAATCCTGCGTCAGCTGAAGAGGGGACCCTTGCGACTGACCGAATTTGAAGAGTACGTTCCAACCAAGCGAAGTGCAGACGGATGGACCTCGGGAAGCGATGTCTCCGCAGCGCTCTTCCACCTGCAAATGCGCGGAGAGGTCATGGTCGTGGGCCACCAAGGAAACCAGAAGATCTGGGGCCTGCCCGAAACGTTCCTGCCGAGCTGGGCAGAGAGGAAGGAGCTAACCGAACAAGAGGCCGAGCGGGCAGGCGCGGAGAGGACGATCCGAGCCCTCGGCACCGCGTCCCCTTCCGAGATCAACATCTATTTTCTGCGCGGTCGCTATCTGAACCTGAAAAAGGCCCTGGAACATTTGCAGAAGGAATCGACAATCCGTCGGGTTCAAATCACCGGGCTCGCCAGCAAAGGTGAACGATATGTCCATGATCTGGACATACCGCTCCTTGAATCGATGCACTCGGACGCGTGGCAGCCGCGGATGTCCCTCCTGGCTCCCTTCGACAATCTGATCTCCGGCAAGGACCGAGTGAACCGAATGTTCGGCTTCGACTATGTCCATGAAAACTACTTGCCGCCAAACAAACGAAAATTCGGGTCCTATGTCCTCCCCATCCTCTGGGGTGACCGGTTCATCGGCAGGGTGGACCCGCGGATGGACAGGGAGAACGAGCGCCTCCTGATCAATTCGGTCCACGCGGAGCCCGGCGCACCCGGCGGCAAGGAGGTCTCCTTGGAGATTCGGGAGACGATCGGGCATCTGGCAGAATTTCTCGGGGCCAAGGAAGTCGTCTACACGGCCCGCGTTCCGAAGGCCTGGAGGAACTCTCTTCGCTGAGTCACGTCAGGGCCTGCCCCGTGGAACTTTGCCGGACAACGCGGATGCGGGCTCGGTTTCCGGGTTGTAATCTGCCTCGGCGAATTCGTCATCCACCTTCTGCAAGAGCCAATTTTCACGAGTTCCCTTTCCCATTCTGGTTTTCAGGACCGTCCATTGACCCCGAAGCTTCGTGCCGTACAGAGCGAATCGCATGATGCCGTCTCGGAGCGCCACCGCCGCGTCGATTCCTGCCGGTCCGACCATCTCAAAGTCGCCGTAGTCCCACACGATGACTTCCCCCGCGCCGTATTCACCTTCAGGGAGAGTTTCCTCGAACAGAAGGTAATCGAGAGGGTGGTCCTCAACATGAATCGCGAGACGCTTTACCTTGGAATCTTTGCTTGGCCCCTTCGGAACCGCCCACGAGACCAGAGCCGTGCCAATTTCCAATCGGAAGTCATAGTGGAGGCTTCTAGCCCAGTGTTTCTGGACCACGAATCGGAGTCGCGGCGTTCCGGTCCGAGGAGCCGCGGGGATGGTTGTGTCGTTCATGACGACGGCCCTGAGGGGGGACTCAGGTTTCTGCGTTACTAGACTCTTTGCATTGCAACGTCGCCTCGCTTGAGCGGACACCCTCGACCGCATCTCTTCGCTTTGCATCCGGAAGGCTGCACAAGAGTCTTACCCGAGCGCGGTTCTCCGCTTGGCCATGACGAACAAGACTCCTGCCTATGGCGCGCTCGCGGCCAAGACGCCGGTTGCGCCCATGACGATCGAGCGACGCGACCCGGGACCGCACGATGTCGAGATTGAAATTCTCTATTGTGGCAAATTCTCTATTGTGGCATTTGCCACAGCGACGTGCACAAGGTGAACGACGACTGGGGGAACACGCAGTTTCCGATCGTGCCAGGCCACGAGATCCTCGGCCGAGTCGTATCCGAAGGGGCCCGCGCATCCCGTTACCGCGAGGGCGACCTCGTCGGCGTGGGCTGCTTCGTCGATTCGTGCCGAGCCTGCGCGCAATGCCGCGCCGGCCACGAGATGTTCTGCGAAAAGGGTGCCACGTTCACGTTTGACAGCCTCGAGCAGGACCAGAAGGCTCGGACGTATGGAGGGTACTCGGCGCGCATGGTCGTCGACGAGCGCTACGTGTTGCGAGTCCCGAAGGGGCTGGACCCCTCGCGCGCCGCACCCCTCATGTGCGCGGGCATCACCACGTACTCGCCCCTGCGCCAATTCGGCTGCAAGCCAGGCGACCAGGTCGCCGTCATGGGCTTGGGCGGTGTTGGCCACATCGCCGTCAAACTGGCAAAATCGATGGGCGCCGACGTCACCGTGCTCAGCACGTCGCCCGGGAAGGAGGAAGCCGCCGCTCGGTTGGGCGCCGAATCGTTTGTGGCCACGAAGGAGCCCGGCGCGCTTGACCCGCTCGCAGGAAAGTTCGACCTCATTGTGGACACGATCAGCGCGCCACACGATCTGGACAAGCACTTGGCCCTCCTTCGGAGCTTCGGCACCATGGTGCTCCTGGGCTTGCCTCCCGATGCCACGTCCCCCGCCTCGATCAAGGCGGGCTCCCTCGTCTTCGGGAACAAGCGTCTCGCCGGCTCCAACATCGGCGGGATTCCCGAAACGCAAGAGATGCTCGACCATTGCGGCAAACACGGAATTGTCGCCGACGTCGAGATCATCAGGGGCGACCAAATCAACGTCGCGTACAAGCGGATGCTGCAGGGCGATGTGCGCTACCGGTTCGTCATCGATTGCGCGAGCATTGGAGCCTGAGCAAGGGGAGCGAGTGACGGCCATGGACATCAAGAGAAGCGGTTCGCGATCGTCGAGCGACGGACCACCGGAATGGTTCACCGGCCAGGTGCGCATCGAGTCGCTGTTCCGAGCAAGCGCTCCGGGCCGCGTGCAAGGCGCGAGCGTCACGTTCGAGCCCGGCGCCCGGTCGGCCTGGCATACCCATCCGCTGGGTCAGACGCTCATCGTGACGGCCGGCCGCGGCTTCGTGCGACGCTGGGGAGGACCCGTCGAAGAGATTCATCCCGGGGATGTGGTCTCCTGTCCGCCAGGAGAGAAGCATTGGCACGGCGCCACGCCAAACAGCGCGATGACGCACATCGCCATCCAGGAGGAACTCGACGGCAAGGTGGTCAACTGGATGGAGAAGGTCAGCGACGAGCAGTACAGGCGAGTTCCGGGTGCGAGGGAGGTCGACGGCACATGACAGGAATCGAGGGATGGGAGAACTTCTACGTCATCGTCGGCTCGTCTGCCGGCGCCCTGATCGGATTGCAGTTCGTCGTCATCACGCTCATTGCCTCAAGGCCGATCGGCCAAGTGGAAGCGCAAGCCGGCAGCGCCTTCACAACGCCGAGCGTCGTTCACTTTGGACTCGTGCTGTTGCTCTCGGCGATTGTGAGCGCGCCATGGGACGAAGTCACCGTTGTCGCAGTTCTCTGGGGATTATTGGGTCTCGGCGGGGTCGCGTACGTCGTCATCGCGGCCCGGCAAGACTGGTTGTTTCACGTCGTGCTTCCTTTCACGGCATACGCAGTTCTGGCGATCTCGGCATCCGCGGCTCCGTATTACGCGCGCCCATCCCTTTTCCTCGTCGGCGCGGCTGCCTTGTTGCTGCTCCTGATTGGAATTCACAACGCCTGGGACGCCGTCACCTATCAAGTCTTCGTCCGATCGAGGAAGGACGGGTAACATGCGGGTTGGGATTTTGGGTTCCGGGTTGATGGGCGGCAAGCTCGGGACGCTCTTCGCCCGCGCCGGAGATGGGGACGCCTCGAGGTCGACGAATTGCGCCTCCGAATGAATAGGGTCTGGAATCGTGAGCGCCGAATCAGACGAGCAGCTGATGCGAATTCACATCGCGACCCTCTTCAACTGCGACGCGTACGGACGAATCCGATCCCTGGGTCGACCGTGGAGCCGCCCGGGTGGTGCGCCTCGATTCTTCATGGGGCGAAGGCGTGATGGCAACGTTTGGCTCTTTCGCGACGACCTTCCAGACGAGCAGACACGTGAGCTGGAGGTGCTTTGCCGATCCGAGCCGTCGACCAAGGACCTGAGGCGTCCACCACGCTTCGCTCCGGAGATTCGCGCCGCGCTCCAGGGGCTGGGCCCAATCACCCGGGAGTATCGCGGGCCCGCATACTTGATTCCCGAAGGGACGGAAGCGCCCCCGTACGCCGTGCTGATCACGAAGGAGGAGGGCCGCATGCTCGAGGCCGGATTTCCGTGGATGCTCCCGCACCTGAGGGCCGACGTCGATATCGGACCGGTCACCGCCGCGGTCGTCAATGGAAGCGCCGTCTCGATTTGCTATTGCGCTCGCCTTTCTCCCTTGGCCGCCGAAGCGGGCCTTGAGACCTTGGATGCAATGCAGCGCCGGGGCTACGCCACGGCAGCGGTCTCCGCGTGGGCGACCGCCGTCCGCCGCCGAGGACTTCTGCCTCTTTACAGCACGTCATGGGAGAACCTTGCCTCGCAGCGGGTCGCCGAGAAGGTCGGCGCGTTGTGCTACGGCGAGGATTGGGAAATCGAGTGAGTCGCAACGGATTCCTGCGAGAGCTCGCCGAACGCAGCGTCCGGGAGCGATGGTGAACCCGTGAGACCTGAGATTGTAACTGGTGGACCATCGGCGCCTTTGAGGAGTAAACCCACATGAGTATTCCCGCAACGGGATTTGAACCGGAGCGATTTTTCTCCAGGCGAGCGCCAAACCGACGGTCTGAACAGTTTCGTTTTTTCGGGTGGACCTGGGCGATCCTCCTCGGCCCGTAAATGGTCTTATAGCATGCGGACCTTCGCGCTTTCAACGGGTGAGGGTAAGACCATGAGCGACCAAATCACAATGCGGAAGTTCCGCGAGTCCGATGGCGTCGAGGATTGGCGAGTGGTAGGCGAAGGAGCGTGCGCGTACTTCCGCACCGGCTCGTTCGCGGCCGGCGCCCGCCTCGTAAACGCCATCAGCGAGCTAGCCAATCTCGATGACCACCACCCG
>VBLV01000112.1:8839-9299 GCA_005879045.1 Methanobacteriota archaeon
TGGGCGTCCCCGCCGACCCCGCGATGGTGGAGACCGTCCTGATCACAATCGACGCATTTGACATCCCCAAGGTGAAGCCGTTCTGGCGTGCCGTGCTTGGATACCAGGACCGCGAGGACAGCCCCGAGGACCTGGTCGATCCACGCGGCCGCGGGCCGTCAATCTGGTTCCAGAAGATCGACGCGCCGGACCCGCAGGTCATCCGGATCCACCTCGACATCTGGGTGCCGCCGGACCAGGCCCAGGCGCGGATCGCCGCCGCGATCGCCGCCGGCGGCCGCCTCGTCACCGACAAGTACGCGCCGGCCTGGTGGACACTGGCCGATCCCGAGGGTAACCTCGCGGATGTGGCCACGACGATGAGCCGCGACTAAGCGCTTGTCCTGCAAGGCTGCGCACACTCGAACTTTGGGGCCGCGGGGGCTACCCACCGCGCTCGCAGGTCCAGAGCACTCGGGCG
>VBLV01000099.1 GCA_005879045.1 Methanobacteriota archaeon
AAGAAGATCCCCTTCCGAGGCTTCGCGTCGTACGAGATCCGAAGGTCGAACGCCTGGCCCGCTTTGCGCACCTTCGGCAGGTGGATCGAGAGGGTTTCTCCATGGAGCTCCCACTCGAGTTCGTGGCCGCCGTCGTCGAGGACCTTGCGGATGTTCAGGTCCCCGGCGTCGAGGGCGACCTCGGTGAGGCCGTCGTTGATCGGCGCGAGGCGATGGGTTACGGTGCCGGAGACCGTGCCCTCCCGGTCATCGATCATGATCTCGAGGCGGAGGTGCTGAAGGAGGAACGTCCGATCCCGCGGAGGGTGCTCGGGCGCATCCGGCGGCGCGAAGGCCTTCTCTCCTGCCATCAGAAGACCGAGTCGCCGGCACGATTCCGAAAATTCGCTCACCGAGAATCCCCGGCCATCCAGCGCGGCGGAACGGTCGTGGCCTATTTAGGCTTGCCCCGAACCGTGCCGGTCCGGATGCATCACCGGCCCGCACGGCCGGAGTTCTTATGGGTCGCAACGATTTCCCGACGACCGATGGACCTCGACCGCAGCGCCGAAATCGCAGCGACGTTCGAACGAATTCGGCGGCCGTTGCGATGGCCGATGGAAAACTTTCGACGCAGGCACGTCGCGAACCGCCAATTCGTCGGCTACCGGTTCTCGCGCGTTCGACGCCAATCGATCGCAGGATTCTGCTTCGGGTTCGCGCTCCGAAATGATTCCCTGCCCGGAATCACCGAGTCACCGGAGGTCGTCGGCTATGCCTTCGTGGAACCCGCGAACTCGGCGCTCCACCGGGACCTCGTCGAACGACCGAACGGCGCGGTGCGCCGGCTGGCCTCCATGAGTCGGCGGATGGGCTGCCCGTTCGAGCTCCACGCCGACGGCCCGGTCGCCGCGGTCCGCCACCGCTCCGTGCGCCTCGTGCCGAACGAACTCTTCGCCCTGGTGGCGTCGGACTTCCTCATGCTGTGCTACCAGCCGCTGCGCGCGGCCGGGTTCTTGGAACGGGTGACGAAGGCCACCACCGGCCCGGGCTAGGTCATGCGCCCAGCTCGAGAGCGATCGCTGCAGGCACATGCGGCCGGTCGACGACCTCGAAGACCTTGGTCCAGTTGTCGGCAAGGTCCCGGGACATCCGGAGCACCCCGAGCTCCACGAGCGCTCCAAGCCGTCGGACCGGATCGCCATGAATTCCACGACGGACCGTTCCCGAGCGACACGACTGGCGAAGTGCACTTGAATCGCCGTTGCCACGAGCGCGAGGTCTTCGCGCTCCGCAGGGTCGCCGACGTTGCCGAGGATCGTCCACAACCCCTTGATTCCCGCCATGCGACTCCGATGGGACGCGGATGCCCTCTCCCTTGCGCGTGCACGTAGCGTACCTCCACTTCGGGGAGAAGAAGACTTTAATTCACGCGACTCGATACATTGACGATGTCCGTGGAAACGGAACTCGTCCCGGTCGAGAACCCGAGCGGGCTGAATGTGATCCTCGGTCAGACGCACTTCATCAAGACCGCGGAGGACATCCACGAAGCGCTCATCGGGTCCGTACCCGGGATCAAGTTCGGCGTCGCGTTCTGCGAGGCGTCGGGGCCGTGTCTCGTCCGCGTCGAGGGGAACGATGAAAGTCTGAAGACGCTCGCCGCGAAAAACGCGCTTGCCGTCGGGGCGGGACACTTTTTCGTCGTCTTCCTGAAAGACGCCTACCCGATCAACGTCTTGCGGGCCCTGCGGGACGTGCCCGAAATCGTGACGGTCTACGCCGCGACCGCGAATCCCGTCGACGTCGTCGTCGCGACCACGAAGCGGGGCCGCGGCGTCCTCGGGGTTGTCGACGGAGAGCGGACCAAAGGCCTCGAGACTACGAAAGACCGGGCGGAGAGGATCGCGTTGCTCCGGAAGATGGGGTACAAGTTGGGCTGACATGTGCCGGATGCTCGCGATCGTGAGCCAGAAGCCCGCGCCGGTCGACACGCTCATGGCGTTCCGGGCCCTCGCCGATACCGGGAGGAACTTCCGGGATTTCGGATGCCCGCAGCCGAATCCAAAATCAGGCCACCCGGACGGCTGGGGGATCGCTTGCATCGGCCAGGAGGGAGAGTTCTACGCTCGCGGTCCCGCGAAGGCGACGGAGGACCCGAAGTACGAGGACGCGGTACGGCGGCTGACTCGCGTGTGCAGTCCCCCGCTCATTCTCGTGGCCCATCTGCGATACGCGTCGAAGAAGGACACGATCCAGGAGCGCTACTCGCATCCGTTCCGTCGCGAGGTCGACGGTCGGGTCCTGTTCTTCGCCCACAACGGCGAGATCGAGGAGTTCGGGGTCCGAGACGGAAAGATCGACTCCCAATTCATCTACGACCGCTTCGTGGAGTCGCTCGGGACGGAGGAGCGGCCGATCTCGGAGTTCAAGCAGGCGATCGCCAAGGCGAAGGCCGGCATCGACGAGGAATTCCCGCGGAAGGTCGAGTCGTATACCTTCTTGTTGATCGACGGGGACCGCGTGATCGCGCATCGCGACGCCCGCACGTGCGTGCCGTACTACACGCTCCACGAGACGGGGACCGAGGAGGCCCGCATCGTCTGCTCGGAGGTCCTTCCGACGCTCCCGGGGCGCTGGCGCATGCTCCGGAACGGCGAATTCGTCGAGCTCCGGCCGTGACGCGAAAGAGGCTGGAAGTCCCGCAGAGCGATCCTGTGACAATAGGTTCACGCGGCACAAGAGAGTGGAGTCTCGGGGAAGAAAAATCGGCTCCTCCTTGGGACGAAGGGTTAAATAATTCCTGTTTCGTAAGGATTCTATTCTTCTGTCGGGGGAGGACGGATAAGGTGCGAGAGGTAGAGATCACAACCCAGTGCCCAGAATGCCGCGGTGACCACCTCGTGCGGGACTATTCCCGCGCGGAGATCGTCTGCGAGGACTGTGGCCTCGTCCTCGACGACATGATCATCGATGAGGGCCCCGAGTGGAGGGCCTTCGACTCGGAGCAACGGGAATCTCGGGAGCGGGCGGGGCCGCCGAGCACGATCATGGCCCATGACAAAGGCCTCTCGACGTCCATCGGCTGGCGGAACAAGGACGCCTACGGCCGGCAGATCCCGCACAAGTCGCGGGCCCAGATCTACCGCCTCCGGAAATGGCAGCACCGCATCCGGACGTCCAAGAGCGGGGAACGTTCCCTCGCGCAGGGCCTCACGGAGATCAACACGATGGCCTCGAAGATGGGATTGCCCCGCCACGTGCGCGAGAACGCCGCGGTCCTGTATCGGCGGGCGTCGACGAAGAACCTCGTCCGGGGACGCTCAATCGACGAGGTGGTCGCGGCGACGCTGTACGCCTCGTGCCGGCAGTCCGGTGTGCCGCGGACCCTCGACGAAATCGCCTCGAAGTCGAGCGTGGACCGCAAGTCGACCGGACGCACGTATCGGACTTTGGTCCGCGAACTCGGACTCAAGCTGCTCCCGCAGAGTCCTCGGGATTACATCGCCCGGTTCTGCAATCGCCTCGAGCTCGACATGGACGTTCAGCGGAAGGCGAAGGAGATCCTCGACAAGGTCGAGAAGGACGAACTCGCGTCCGGTGTGGCGCCGAGTGGTGTGGCCGCAGCGACGATCTACATCTCCGCTATCCTTTGCAACAAGCCGTGCACCCAGAAGGAAGTCGCGGAGGTGGCCGGCGTGACGGAGGTCACGATCCGAAACCGATACAAGCGGATCTCCGTCGCGATCGGCATGGTCAAGTAGGGAATTCGTCGACTTCGGTTGACCCTCGCGGCGGGAAGTAGTTCAGTCAGCGCCCTAAGAAGAACCAGATCAAGCCGAACGATAGGAAAAACAGGATCGTCAGGACGGCCAAAGCGATCCAACCGGCGCCGGCAGGTGCGAGGGGCGAATCCGGCCGCACCGGATAAACGGGGATGAGCCGGTCCGACGCCACGATGCCGACCCTCGTCGGATCATCCACCCTTGAGTCCTTGATCCGCCCTCCCCTCAAAGATGAACGGCATCCGCGCTTATCATAATGGCGCTCGCGCGAGGACTCGACAACCTTTAAGGACAAGCATTCTTTCCGTGAGGCGCGTGACCTCCGAAACGATCGAGAAAGGCGACATCGTCTGGATTGAGTACGACGCCTGGACGGTGAACCCGAACGGGACCTTGACCCTCTTCGACACGACGCACGATGAGGTCGCGAAGAAGGAGGGCAAGTTCGATGAGAAGAAGGTATACATCGAGGTCCCGGTCGTCATCGGCCGCGGGCGGCTGTTCGAAGGCCTGGAGGCCGCCCTCGTCGGGGCGAAGGTCGGGGAGACCATCGAGGTCCTGATTCCCCCAGAAAAAGGCGCCGGAGTCCGTGACCCCCGCCTCGTCGAGCTCCGCACCGAGCGGGAGTTCCTGCGGCAAGAAATCAGCCCCGAGGTCGGAATGGAAGTCTCGATCAGCGGGAAGCACGGCGTCGTCACCGCGGTGAGCGCAGGTCGCGTTCGGGTCGACTTCAACAACCCCCTCGCGGGCAAGACCTTGAAGTACGTCGTGCAGGCGACGCGGAAGGCGAAGACCCCGGACGAGCGCGTGCGCGCGATCATCGACATGGACTACGGTCTCGCGGATCAATTCAAGATCGATTTGAAAGGCGGCAGCGCGGAAATCCATCTCCCGGACGTCTGCAAGACGGACGAGAAGTGGTTCGTGTCGAAGTTCCGCGTCGTCGCGGATCTCCGGGAGCTCTCCGATCTTAAGACGATCCGCTTCGTCGAAGAATACGAGAAGAAGGAAGCCAAAGCGGAGCCGAAGGCGGAGCCAACGAGAACCGAGGCGACCGGAGAGGCAGGGAAGGATGAGTCGGGCGCGGTGGCCGATGCTCCGAAGAAACCGAGGAAGCGGGCGACCGCGACGAAGGCGAAACCCGCCGCGAAGACCCGCACGGAAGAAGAACTTCCGGCATCTGAAAAGGCCCCGGAAGAACTCTGACCGGATTCTGTCCGTTGAGCGGCGAAGCCATGACTGGGGGCCGTCTGCGCGTCCCGCGGCGAAGCATTAATGGTGGCTCAGGACCTCGGCGCAACGCTCGGGTAGCCTAGCACGGAAAGGGCACCCGCCTCCTAAGCGGGTTATCTGGGGTTCAAATCCCCACCCGAGCGTAGTCCGGCGGGCCGCGAGGCATGCCCCCGATCCAGCAGATTCTCCGGCGCTTGAACGCAGAGAGTCGTCCAGGCGTGGTCTAACCTACAAGTAGAACGGACGTCTGGGGACCGTGAGACGATCGCATGGCAGAGACGAAGACGATTCTGGTGGCGGGGGCGACGGGACAGCAAGGCGGGACGGTCGCACGCAGCCTCCTCAAGCGAGGACATCGAGTAATTGGCCTGTCGCGAAGCGCCTCGAAGTTGAAGGGCCTGGCCGCCGCGGGAATCGAAGGCGTTCAGGGTGACCTCACGCAACGCACGAGCCTCACCCCGCTCGTTCGGAATGTGGACGGTTTCTTCGTCGTCACGACTCCGTTCGAGCCCGACTTCTCCGTCCACCCGGAGAAAGAGGTCCTGCAAGGCACGACGGCGATCGATGCCGCGAAAGCCGCATCGATGAGGCACGTCGTCCTATCGAGCGTCGCCTCGGCCGACCGGAATACCGGCATTCCGCATTTCGAGTCGAAGGCGAAGGTGGAACAATACATGAGGGCCTCGCGGGTCCCGCACACGATCGTACGACCCGTCGCTTTCATGGACAATTACGTGAGCCCCTGGATGACATCGTCCTTCCAGCGAGGAATCATGGAGGTTCCTCTCCCTCCGAAGACGCGCCAACAGCTCGTGGCCGTGAAGGATGTCGGGGAGTTCGTTGCCCGGGCATTCGACGACCCGAATTCGGCCATCGGCAAGACCGTGGAACTCGCGGGCGACGACTTGGCCTTCGGAGACCTCCCGGCGGCGCTGTCGAAGAAACTCGGACATCCGATTCGATATGTCGAGCAGCCCGAGGAAGAGGCCCGGAAGAGAATGGGCGACGACGGATTCCGGATGTTCCAGTTCTTCAAGACGGTCGGATACCACGTCGACATCCCCGCACTCGAGGCCGCCTGGGGTTACCGCATGACCCGGTTCCACGAGTTCCTCGACGCCGTGGATTGGCAACGGCTCGGCTCAGGCCAGCGGCCTACTGCGCCGTAGAGCCAGACCCCAGCAGTTTCCGCGCTGCGGCGTGCGGGTCGAGCCGGCGGGCCGCGACATCCTCGGCGAGCTTCTGGAACGCCCTGCCGGAGCGCGATCCCCCCGAGACTCGGCGGACCAGAAGACGCTGAACGTTCTCGAGGATCTCGAGCCGCGCCCGGGCGACCTCCCGCTTGCGGCGACCTCCGCTCTGGTCCAGGTACAACGCGTGCTTCTCAATCGCGCCCGCGAGGTCGTCGATTCCGCGGCCCTCGAGGGCGGCGGTCCGGATGATTGGCGGCGTCCACCCGTCTCGAGTCTCCAGCTGGAACTTCAGGTTAGCGACGAGGACGTCTTCGTTGCCCAGGTCGACCTTGTTCACCACGTAGACGTCGCCGATCTCGAGGATCCCGGCCTTCATCGTCTGCACAACATCGCCAGTGAGGGGCATTTCCACGACGACCGTCGTGTGCGCACGACTCGCAATCTCCACTTCGCTCTGCCCCGCGCC